>NZ_JACJOQ010000531.1:0-4760 GCF_014695635.1 Coleofasciculus sp. FACHB-712
TTATGCAGTCAATTTGAGTAAATGGGTGCCGATGATGCAGGCACTTGTAGAGGAGTGTATCGAAATGCTCCTGTCTCGGCAAGAGCCAGAGGTGTTCATTACCCGTCAGCGGTGCAATCTTTGCCCTTGGTTAAATCACTGCTATGCGATCGCTCAAGAACAGCAACATCTCTCTTTGATTCCGGGTGTAACACCAAGTCGCTATCAGCATTTGCAGACGCTTGAACTGACGAGTCGGGAGTCTTTGGCGAGTGTCAGTCCGACTTTTTTGGAGCCAGTTTTGGGAGAGGAAGTCGCGCAACAGCTAGTACAGCAAGCGCAATCAGTAGTGGAGAATCGGGCGATGCTTCTGGAGAAACCTTTTGCGATCGCTAAAACCACTAAAACAGCAGAATGGGTGATAAACAATCCATCTTCTCTCCTTTCACCTATCGAACTTTACTTTGATATTGAAGCAGAACCGTCGCTAGAACTGGATTATCTGCTGGGAGTTTTAGTGGTAGACCGTCAAGCTAATACAGAAACGTTTTATCCTTTCTTAGCAGAACAACCCAGCGACGAAGAATTGGTTTGGCAGCAATTTTTAGATTTGGTTTGGACTTATCCTCAGGCTCCCATTTTCCATTTCTGCGACTACGAAATCCTGACGATGAAGCGGCTGGCTAAATGCTACAACACCCCGCTGGAGAGGCTACGTCCGGTGCTATCGCGCTTTGTGGATATCCACGAGTGGGTAACAGGGATGGTGACACTGCCCGTCGAAAGTTATGCTTTAAAAGCGATCGCGCATTGGTTGGGTTTTGAGTGGCGCGATGCGGGGGCGAATGGACAAGTGTGTATCTATTGGTACGATCAATGGTTAAAAACACGCGATCGCACTTTCCTCGACGCCATTCTGCGCTACAACGAGGACGATTGCCGCGCTACCCGTCACCTTAAAGACTGGCTGGTAGACTTTATGCAGGATGCGTCTCATTTGGATGCACGGGAGTAACCGTTCCAGCACCAAATTTTTCCAATTCAACTCTCTTATAACCTTCTCTTAAAAAAATCTTATTTTTATGATGATACGGTGCTGGTGTAAATGGCTTAATTTAACACTGGCAATCATGAGCAAGATCGATAAATTTTTTACATCTTTCTGTTTTATTGGTGGATTAACCACTGCAATTCTGACAGCACATCCCGCTCAGGCATTCAAAATAACCGGCGTTGATTACTTAGGACAATCCACTTTTTCGACTGGTTTTTCATTTCAGGGAACTGAATTGGGAGGGCTATCAGGAATTACTTACGATGCCAGTAAAAACGTCTACTACAGTATTTCTGATGACCGGAGCGAAAAGGCACCATCTCGGTTTTATACCCTCAAAATTGATATTTCTCAGGGTTCTTTAAAGCAGGGTGGAGTGACGCCTGTAGACGTAACAACCTTGTTGAATATAAACAATCAACCTTTTGCTCCTTTAAGTCTCGACCCAGAAGGCATTGCCTTAACTAGCAAGGGAAGTCTATTTATCTCTTCTGAAGGAGATGCTAACCAATTAATTAATCCTTTTGTTAATGAGTTTTCTTTGGCAGGTCAGCAACTGCAAACCCTGCCAATTCCTCAGAAGTTTTTACCAACAGCGGCTAAAGATAGCGGAATTCGCAATAACTTAGCCTTTGAAAGCTTGACGCTTACCCCTGACCAAAAGTATTTGTTTACAGCTACAGAAAATGCTTTGACTCAGGATGGTGTTGTCGCTGACATCAAGGTAGCAAGTCCTTCTCGGATTTTGAAATATAACCTAGCAACTGGGAAGCCGGAACAGGAATTTTTATACGTTACCGATCCAGTTGCCGCAGCACCCAATCCTGTTAATAGTTTCAAGACCAATGGTTTAGTAGATTTGTTAGCAGTGAATGAAGATACGTTTCTTAGCTTAGAACGGTCTTTTTCTACTGGAGTGGGGAACACAATCAAGCTGTTTGAGGTGTCTTTAGAAAAGGCAACCGATATTAGCAGTATTAACAGCCTCAGTGCAATCAACCTCAACACTATCAAACCAGCTCAGAAAAAACTGCTGCTTGATTTTGAGAAGTTAGGTGTGACGCTCGATAATATTGAAGGTTTGACTTTTGGCCCTGATTTGGCGGATGGGCGAAAGTCGCTGATTGTAGTTAGCGATAACAACTTTAGCCCGATTCAGTTTACCCAGGTACTCGCCTTTGGAATTGGCACCAAATCAGCGGCGCATCGTTCTGTCCCGGAACCTTCGGCACTGGCAGGCTTGGTATTTGCAGCACTTGTGAGCATTAAAGTCAAGCGCCACATTCATAGTTAATCCGGACAATATCGCGCTAAGATGCAAAGACGCCAAATGAAGCAACGTTTTAGCGTCTTTGCGCCTTGGCACGAGACCAAAAAAGCCGTGTCTACCCCACCATTCGAAAGGGAATGAAAAAAAGGGGTTGACAAATCCAACGAGACTCGACATAATCGTTAATGGCTCGGAAAACAAGGGACTGTAGTTCAATTGGTTAGAGCACCGCCCTGTCACGGCGGAAGTTGCGGGTTCGAGCCCCGTCAGTCCCGTAAAAAGTAGTAGAAAAGTTAGTAGGGGTTAGGTGTTGAAACCTGCCCCTACAATTATTAGCAGCTACAACAAATATAGAAACCTTTTGAGAGAATCTGCTGTGACCGTTAGAGTTCGGATTGCACCAAGTCCTACTGGGAACTTACATATTGGGACGGCGAGAACCGCTGTATTTAACTGGCTGTTTGCTCGCCATCATGGCGGCGAGTTCATCCTGCGAATTGAAGACACCGATGAAGCGCGATCGCGCCCCGAATATACTCAAAACATCCTTGATGGTCTGAAATGGATGGGAATGACCTGGGATGAGGGGCCATTTTTTCAATCCAAGCGCCTCGACCTGTACCGCAAAGCCATTCAAACTCTCGTAGATAAGGGCTATGCTTATCGCTGCTACACCAGCGAAGCCGAACTAGACGAATTGCGGACAGCGCAAGCGGCAAGAAAAGAGGCTCCCCGTTATGACAACCGCCATCGGAACTTGACGCCAGAACAACAAGCGGCTTTTGAAGCCGAAGGGCGTCGTCCGGTGCTTCGCTTCAAAATTGATGATGACCGGGAGATCTCCTGGAACGATCTGGTACGCGGCAAAGTTAGCTGGAAAGCCAGCGACCTCGGCGGCGATATGGTGATTGCTCGTGCCTCAGACGATTCAGTGGGTCAGCCGCTGTACAATTTGGCAGTGGTGGTGGATGACATTGATATGCGGATCACCCATGTCATCCGGGGAGAAGACCATATTGCGAACACAGCTAAGCAAATTTTGCTCTACGAGGCACTGGGAAGTGCAATCCCGGAATTTGCCCATACGCCATTGATTTTGAACAAGGAAGGCAAAAAGCTCTCGAAGCGGGATGGCGTCACTTCCATTTCCGACTTCCAGCAAATGGGCTACACGCCTGAAGCCTTGGCGAATTACATGACATTGTTGGGATGGACGCCCCCAGATTCCACTAAGGAAATCTTTACTCTGCCAGAAGCGGCTCAACAGTTCGGCTTTGAGCGCGTCAATAAGGCAGGGGCAAAATTTGACTGGGATAAGCTGAATTGGCTTAACAGTCAGTATCTGCACAAGATGCCGATAGATGAGCTATTAAATCAGCTGATTCCCTACTGGCAGGCGGCTGGATACGAATTTGACCCGATCAGCGATCGCCCTTGGTTAGAGCAGTTAACCAGCCTGCTGAGTGCCAGCCTGACGCGCTTGCAGGATGCAGTCGAGATGAGCCGGATATTCTTTAGCCAAAGCGTAGCCTACAGCGAAGAGGGACTGACTCAGTTGCAGCAGGACGGCACCGAAACCGCTTTGCAGGCGATTTTGGACGCCCTGGAAAATCATCAAACTTTGACAGCAGAGGGTGCCCAAGACATCATCAAACAGCTGACCAAGGAGAAGAATCTGAAGAAAGGATTAGTGATGCGAAGTTTCCGCGCAGCTCTAACCGGCGATTTGCATGGTCCTGATTTGATTCAATCTTGGTTGATCCTGAATCAGCGGGGTCTGGACAAGCTACGTTTACAGCAAGCCCTAGAAAAGTAAACTGAAAATCTTCTTTCTTTTTCTTTTGCAAGCCTTCTCAAGCTCAGCCTGAGAAGGCTTTTGGCTTCTTCTTTGGAACTTCTTATGGGATACTATCGTCACTGCTACAACTAGAGCCGTTACATAATCGGTAACAAGGTGCCGTTTTTGGAAGTGAGGATGTACAAACCCGTACCCAATTTAGGGGAAAAATCGGTAGGAAAGTCCCTCTGGGCAGGCATCACAACCATAGCCCTGATGGCGGTAGGAGTGTTGAGCCTTTCGAGGGTGCAAGCCCAATCCGTACAATCCCCGCCCATATTCGAGAATGTCACCCTCGGTCCCCGGTTTTCGCCCGATCCGTTGACGATTCGGGGTATCAGTGGCGGCGAAATAGCGGCCCAAAAAATTGCAGGTCGCAGCGAAACCGCTACCGGGCCATGTGTTGGTTTTACGGACGATAAGCCCGATCACACTGTAGTTTTAACTTCGTTTTTCAACTTTCTATCCATCCAAGTGCAAAGCCCAGAAGACACTACCCTCGTGATTAAGGGACCTGGTGGCAGCTGGTGCAATGATGAGTATGAAGGCAAAAACCCTGGCATTGCTGGTCAGTGGCAGCCGGGAACTTACGGAATTTGGGTGGGATCTTACGATAAAAG
>NZ_JACJOQ010000532.1:0-2717 GCF_014695635.1 Coleofasciculus sp. FACHB-712
CTATAAAGCCGATTTCCAGGCTTCAGCCGCTTTTTAATTTCTGCGATCGCTTGCTGGTCTTGGTCGATCAAACCGTCAGTAATCAAGACAATACTCCGCAGGCGTCCTTCGGGCGCGGCGGGGAAATTCAACACAGTTTGAATGCCATTAAATAACTCGGTGCCACCGTTAGCATCTAGGCGATTGATATAATTTAGGGCTTTCTCACGGTTTTGCGGCGTATTCGGTAAAGGTATGGGAGATAGCTGCGTCGCGCTATCGGAAAAGTCAACAACATTAAAGGTATCGCCGGGATTGAGTCCATTGATAAACCGGCGCATCAGTTCCTTTGATTGCTCAATTGGCGGTCCACTTTGAGAGCCAGAAGTATCCATGAGAAATACCACATCTTTGGGTACAATCTCATTACTTTGATATTCCACGGCTGGAATTAAATAGGTGGCAAAGTGACCGCCGCGTTCATCCGCCTCTGATAATACTGTGGACTGGGTTTGGGCACTCGATACCTGATAACGTAAAATCAGGTCTTTATTCGGAATTGCGTTTTCCTTGCTCAATTCAACCCGCATGATGCGACCATCTTGAGTGGTACGGATTTGATGAGAAGGCGATCGCACTTCTTTCACTGGCACCCCCGCTTCGATTTCAACGGTTACGCCAATATTTTGTCCAGAACGGCTTCCGGCTGGTAAAGTCGGTGGATTGATTGGCGAAGTGTCGGTAACTGAGTTTGTAGTGCTGTTGCTATTCGTTGAACTTCCTGAAATGTAGCGTGGCCCTACTACCATTGGGAAGACAAATTCATAGTTACCTTTTTCAAACTTTAGGCTTTCACTGTAGCGAATTGTGACATCGATTTTTTCGCCTGGTTTGATGTTAGCCAAGGACTGAGTAAAAATATTGTCTCGTTCTTGGTCTAATAAGGCAGCAGTTTTTCCTTCTTGTTTGGCTTGTTCGTAAATTTGCTTTGCTTCTTCGCGTTTTTTGATGACGCCTCGGATGATGCGATTGCCTACTTTTATTTCCATGTCATCCACCGCCGCTTCATCGGGCAGTGGAAACTTATAGACAGCTTCTAAGGGATTGTTAAAGGGATTTTCAAAGGTCTGCGTTACCTCCACCCGCGACACATTTCCTGTAACTTTCGCCACAACTTCCGTATGTTTCAACGGAAACACTTGCTGCTGTCCATCCACAATGGCGAATAAGCTGCCTTCCGTTAGAGATGGTTGTTTCTCAATTTGCTGAGTCACCATCTCTACCACAGGCGAAGCTAAGTACCGCACTCCCGCATATCCAAACAATAGGAAGGCACCGGCTATCAGCCATTTTTTCTTAGAATTACGTTTAGTAGTTGGGAGCGATCGCCCATTCAAATCTTGCAACACTTCATCTGCTGATTGATAGCGCCGCTTCGTACCTGTTTGCAGCATTTTGTCGAGAATGCTACCGAACTGTTTACTGACTGGCGTCTTCAAGAAATCCCGCCAAACCCAGGTATCTTCACTCGTATCGCTTAGATCGAAAGGAGGAATTTGGGTAATCAAATGGATACAAGTAACACCCAAACTATACACATCGCTGGCAAAAATCGCTTTCCCTTTTACTTGTTCGGGAGCCGTATACGCAGCAGAACCGATGACCGTTCCGGTTCTGCCTAGCATCGTCTCAGTCGCATACTTTGCTGCGCCAAAATCGACTAACACGAGTTTGCCATCTCGACGGTTGCGGATGATATTTTCGGGTTTAATATCCCGGTGAATCATCTGTTGACTGTGGACAAATTGCAACACTGGCAGCAAACTTTGCAGGAGTTGCCGAATTTCTACTTCTTTAAACGGCCCTTCTTTGGCTAATTCTTGAGCTAAGTTTTCTCCATCGATAAACTGTTGCACTAAATACTGATGGTCATCTTGCTCAAAATATGCCAGCAGTTCGGGAATTTGATGATGTTTCCCAACAACCTCTAAGCGAGTTGCCTCTTGACGGAATAACTCTGCTGCTTTTTGGCGATTATTAGTTCCTTGTTGTTGAGGAAAAAACTGTTTAATGACACAGCGCGGTTCCGATGGCTGGGATGTATCCACAGCCAGGAAAGTTCTCCCCATACCTCCTTGACCAATCGGTTTAATCGCACGATAGCGATCGCTTAGCAGTAATTGCGATCCGCAACTTTCGCAGATTGCGGCATTTCCAGGATTTTCTGGCTGCTTACAATTAGGATTTAGGCAATAACACCGACGTCGATCGTGAGCTGTGCTTTTTTGAGGCGGGAAGGTCGTCATAGCAGCCCTTTTTCAAAACCGTTCACGCCATTCTAGCCATTTCATTTCTAAAATTAATATAAAGAATCGGCTAGAAACGCTCTCAACGCAAGGTTTTGAGCTTTGTAGGAAGATAAACTTCTCCAAGTAGTACGGCAGAAGTTGCGCCGGTAACTTGGGGAAGATTGCCAGGGATGCCTAACTGACGCCAATATGCCAAAACAGCGAAAGCGATCGCTTCTTTGAAATCAGCATTCACACCTGCTTCATCCGTTGTCAACACTGGCACGGGTTGTAAAGTCGCTTGTAGGCGCTGTTTTAAGTAGAGGTTGCGACTGCCACCGCCACACAATAACACCTCGTCAGGCATCTGCGGCAGGAAAGTGCGGTAGCTATGAACAATTGACGCAGCAGTGAGTTCAGTCAGCGTTGCCAGCAGATCAGCGCTACTCA
>NZ_JACJOQ010000533.1:0-23531 GCF_014695635.1 Coleofasciculus sp. FACHB-712
GCAATATCCGAACGGGCGGTAATTATCTCAACCTACGCTTTGTGCAACTTTGCCAATATTGGCTCGATTGGAATCACAATCGGCGGGATTGGCGGGATGGCACCGAACCGTCAAAAAGATTTAGCGAGAATGGGTGTCAGGGCGATGATAGGCGGTTTATTCGCGGGTTTTATGACTGCTGCGATCGCGGGAATATTATTGTAAACGAACCCTAAAGAACGCCCAGAAAACAGAAGCAGCAAAACATGAAACCACGTTGGATCGAGAATTCTGTAGATGTACTGGTGGTGGGTGCTGGACATAACGGTTTGCTGGCAGCCCTGTTATTGGCACGTCAGGGGTTAAAGGTTCTGGTTGTAGAAGCCAAGGATGTCATCGGCGGTGCCTGCCGCACCGAGCATCCGTTTCAAACAGCACCCAATTTAGGCACTTCGACGGGTGCTTATTTGTTGGGGTTGATGCCACCGGAATTACTTCGCCTTCTTGATGTGGACATCCCGATGATTCGGCGCGATCCGCACTACTTTTTGCCCACAACCGATCGGCGTTATCTGCTATTTGGCTCAAACTCCGAAGAGATGAAACGGCAGTTTGTATCGTTCTTCTCGGAGGCGGATTGGCAAGCGAACGAAGCGCTACAGAATGAACTTGCCCAGCTACGCGACGATATTGCCCCCACTTGGTTAGAGGAACCGCTTTCGATTGAAGAAACGGCTCAACAGTGTGTGCGCCCAGAATTGCGCCAAGTCTTTATCAATCTCTGCCGCAAGTCAGTCGGAGAGTATCTCGATCGATTTAATTTCAAAAGCGACTTAGTAAAAGCGATGTATGCCGTGACGGATGGCTTCTCAGGATTGTATGGCACCTGGGATACTCCCGGTACTGGCATGAATTTTCTCATCCATAATATGTGTCGGCTACCGGGTAGCGATCGCACTTGGATGATCGTAAAGGGTGGAATGGGTACAGTGACGAATCGCCTTGCAGAAGCGGCAAGAAAGGCAGGAGTACAAATTGAAACAGGGCGAGGCGTTACCCAGATTCTGCTATCAGGAGGTGTTGCTAAAGGTGTTGTTTTTCAGGATGGCACTGAAATAAACGCCACGGCAACGATTGTCAACGCCGATCCTTTCCGCTTGCGCCAGCTAGTTGGGGCTGAGAATTTGCCGATGGAATACAACTCCCGACTCGATGCTTATCAGAAGGATGGTTCAACATTTAAGGTGAATCTGTGTCTGCGCGGACTCCCTGAGTTTACCTGCCTGCCCCAAAATTGCGGACAGTACGGCACGACAATTCACCTTTTACCGGATGAAAAAGAGGTGATGGGGATGTTGCATCGTGCTTTCGCTGATGTGCAGGCAGGGCGCTTACCTGAATTTCCCGCAATAGAGTGGTATATCCACACCACCCTCGATCCCTCTCTACAGGATGCCTCCGGGCACCACAATTCAGCCCTATTTGTGCAGTGGGTACCCTATGAATTGCAAGGAACAACCTGGGAGAAGGAGGAAAGCCGCTATGTTCAGCATTTGTTGTCAATTTGCGATCGCTTCGCCCCCGGCACCTCACAATTAGTCCAAGATGTGTTCGCCCTGCATCCCCAGAAAATTGAGCAGCACTTCGGCTTGACTCGCGGGCATATCCACCACGTTGATAATTCTTTCGGCTTCGCTGACAGATTGCCTTACGCTACCCCCATTCTAGGGCTATACTCTGCTAGTGCAGGCTGTCACCCAGCCGGTTCTGTGATTGGTGCGGCGGGACACAATGCCGCTATGCGCGTGATTCGGGACATGGCGGGGTAAATTTCAGGATGCTGTTGTCAGAGAGTGGATGCGATCGCTTATCCCGTTACTTTGCTTAGCGCCCAGATGTTGTTGTAAGTTAAAAGCGAAGCGATCGCAGGTCAATATGGAAAAATACATTCCCCTCATAGCACGAGCTTTCTTAGCCGCCATTTTTTTAAAGTCTGGCTTTGGCAAGATTACGGGCTTTAGTGACACGCAACAGTCTATGGCTGACAAGGGCTTACCCCTGACAGCACTGTTGCTCGTTGCGGCAATTATTCTTGAATTGGCTGGCGGATTATCCGTATTGCTAGGTTACAAAGCGCGTTGGGGAGCGATCGCGCTAATTATCTTCATAATTCCGGCTACGCTAATTTTTCACACCAATTTTGCCGACCCAATGCAAGTAAATGCCTTCATGAAAAATTTAGCAATTATCGGTGGATTACTGATGGTGTACTATATTGGGTCTGGGCCAGTGAGTTTAGACGAACAGATGGCATCTAAGCGTTCTGATTAACTCACTAGCTGAGTTGATGAAAGATGCGATCGCGTTTCCCCTCACTAGCAAGCGTGCGAGTAGCACTAAGAATGCATACGCTGACGCGATCGCTTTTTAGGATTTAACCTTGGATCTGCTCGTCCATCTGCTGCTCTAATCGCTCTAGCAATGTATTAACATCTGCGGCGACTTTCTCAAAGCAAGCGGGAGGTGGAGGTTCTGGTTGAAACTGAACCAGCTTTATTTGCCCCTCACCAATGCCAATGATCAGAACCTCCACTTCAGGGTTATGAGCCTCCACAACTCCTACCATCTCCTGAAGCTGGTTTTCGACTTTATTATTGAGTGTTTCTATCGCCTCTTTTGGACAATAGACGAAATGCGGCTTTGGTTGCACATCGATCCCTAGATAACCTTGAGTGTCTCCATTTTCTAACCACAAACCCCAAGATAATGCTGCCAATTCTTGCTGATTAGCTTTGACAAACTGAGCCAGCTGGTTTCGCCAGCTTTTTTCTCCGGAATCAGAAGGAGTTTTACCAAATTGAATCATTGCTTATCTTCTTGGGTGGTTACAGATGCATTTGGCGCTGCGAATGAGAGAAAAACTCAACAACGCGATCGCTTATCAAGTCTGAATTCTCGCTGACGCGATCGCGCAGCGGATGCGCCTAAGCAGAGAAATTAACTTTCAGGAGATTTTAAAGCTTGATCTAACACGCTCCGAGCTTGCTCTGCTTTCGAGCGAGCCTCGTGGTAGCGCAGATTCACTTGAGCAAAGGTTTTGAGAACCTTAAAACCGTCCTTGAGTTGCGCGATTTCCTCTTCACTCACCGACTTTTCTGAAAACAGGATATCTACTTGAGCGCGAACCTTCAGCGCCTCGGCGCGTGATTCCTGCACCTTCAGCTTCAGTGTGGCAAGGTTGCTCAGAACTTGTACAGCTTGGGTTACGGCGTCTTCATCGCTAGTCCCATCTGCTTCTAGCTCTTTGACTTCAATCAGTTGTTCCGGACTAAATCCATCTTCAAGATCGGTGGGTAGCTTGTCTGCATCCATGAGTTCCATGAGCTGCTCCATCGCTTTCTCACGGGCTTTTTTTGAATCTTTGCCTGAAACAGTCAGGATGACTTCTGGGCTTTGTGCGAGAGTGTACTGAACCATATCTAATGCAGGGAGAATGCAGAGAGAACTTGTCTAGCCGTAACTTGTCTAGCCGTAAAAGTCTGGTTAGTTTAACCAAGCCGACAGGATTATTTTAAGGCAAACGAAAGCTGTTCCTGTAGGAGATATGCTGACTGGGGGAAAATGAGAACTGACAAGTCAGCGCGAGGCTAATCCCTCGCTTCGCTGTTTTCATGCCCAAAGGGCTGTACGCGATCGCGCCTTTGGCATATCTGCCAAGCATGAATTACCGAATCCCAAGAGGCTGCGTACAACGTCTCTAGACAAAATTCTCGCTCATAAAGACTGATTTTCAACCCCCTTCCTTTGCGTAGCCGCAAATTTCTCTTCCCTAGGGGAATATGTTTTAAGTCTGCCAAGCTTTGAGAACCTTATCCCAAACAGTGGTCAGTGATTGTTTCAATTGGTACTGACGATACCATTTCTGAAAGGCTTTTTCGTAATCTTCGCCTCCCGATTGAAAGGTATTCAAAGCATTAAGCCCTAGAGCTAATCCCCAGAATAAGGCGATATATAAAGACCAAGAAAGCTGACCAGCATTCACGATATTCAGCAGCATCAAAAACGAATTGACAACTGTATATTTGCCAGCTTGTTTCTGTAATTTGGTGCGTCGGTAGAGATTAAAATCCTGCCGCTTTTGGATTTCTCCCTGTTTAGCTTGCCACTGCTGTTCTGCCACCTGAAGGCACTCTGGAGAGATTTCTAATTCAGAGGCGATTTCCAGTAGCTGTTCGCGGGTAAATTCTGTGTCGTCAGTTTGACGCGCGATCGCTATCTGGAGAATTTGCTGAATCTGTTCTTGATTGTAAGAGCGGGTGATTTGAGTTTCGGAGACGGGCATAGGAAGGCACCTGCGGTCGTCGAGGTTGGGAGAGATTTTCTGCCCCAAGGACGTGATGCAGAAGTCAGCCTTTCAAGAGCAGTACTGATTCTATTATGCCGAGGCAAAAGTAAGAATGCCTCACACTAGGCTATTCCAAAACCGAACCTTAACGGACGGATAGTACGGTAGGTGAAAGATTAAAATCCTCGTTACATATCGTTACGATAAAGAGGTGCAAGAAAGAGAGGTTTAATTTAAGCCTCTCAGATGTTAAAGCAGAGGTGGCGTAATGAACGGCACGATTCGCGTCGGCAATTTATTCGGAATTCCCTTCAACGTACATCCAACCTGGTTCTTTGTCCTGGCTTGGGTGACGGTGAGTTATGGCAGTGGACTAGCGGCTCAATTTCCCGGACTCGGCGGGGGATTACCCTGGCTACTGGGATTAATTGCGGCGCTGCTGTTGTTTGCATCCGTCTTGGCGCACGAACTGGGACACAGTTTTGTGGCTATCAAGCAGGGAATTGAAGTTAAATCTATCAACTTATTTCTGTTTGGTGGTCTCGCCAGCTTAGAAAAAGAATCAAAGACCCCAGCAGGAGCATTCTGGCTGGCAATCGCAGGGCCTTTAGTCAGTTTGGCGCTGTTTGGTCTAATTAGCGCGATTGGCTTTACCACGAGCATTTCCGGGCCGTTTGGAGCAATACTCGGAGTGCTGGCTTACGTCAACTTAGTGCTGGCGCTGTTTAACCTGATTCCTGGCTTGCCCCTGGATGGTGGGAATATCCTCAAGGCGTTGGTTTGGAAGATCACCGGCAATCCTTATAAAGGTGTCGTGTTTGCGGGTCGCGCCGGTCAAGTCATTGGTTGGATAGCGATCGCTTCTGGTCTGGTTCCTCTACTATTAGGCGGCGGTCTTAACTTCTGGAACTTGTTAATCGGTTGGTTCTTGCTGCAAAACGCGGGTCGAGCAACCCAGGCTGCTAGAGTGCAAGAACAACTCGCCGCTTTGACCGCAGAAGACGCAGTCATGAGTGATAGCCCGATTGTGTCTGAGTCGCTTTCCCTGAGAGAGTTTGTTAACGAGTACATCATTGGCAAAAACGAAGCGTCGCGGTTCTTAGTTACCAATGAGGAAGGACAATTAGTGGGAGCGATCGCAGTTGACGATCTCAAAGCTGTCCCAACCTCCCAGTGGACTGAAATATCAGTCGCACAGCTAACAAAACCCGTCGAATTCTCCACAACCGTCAAATCCGATCAATCTTTACTAGAAGTGGTGACACTACTAGAACAAGAAAAACTCACTCAACTACCCGTGATTCGTGAAAACGGCGTGCTAGTGGGACTTCTGGAAAAAGCTTCGATTCTCAACTTACTCCAGAGAAGAGCGCAAGCAAATCCTGCTTAATCAATTTCGGATTTTGAATTTAGCTAAATAACAAGTGCGCTTAAAAGTAGGGGCGGGTTCTCAACCCGCCCCTACTGCTATACATCCCAATTTTGCAAATATACCTGGCGATTAGAAATCGCAGCTACGCCAACCTCCCTTACCCCCCTTCAACAAGAAGGGGGGCAGAAGTTGCTTCGCTTCTATTCAACAAAGTCTGCCTATGGGCTAACGCGCACGCTACGCTAACACGGGCTTTTGAAACCCGCATAGGTGGGTTTAGTCTGTATAGATGCGAATTCTATTCGCCCTCTTTACTAAGAGTATTTACAGCAACCAACTTTTTGAGGCAAAATCAGCAGGCTCATCGGTTGGAGGTTCAGAGAAGATGTTAGATACCCGCTCAGATGTTTTGTGCTTCTGTGGTTGAGCAGCTTGCGGCGCTTTGTGTAGAGCATTGGCTTCTTCAATTAGCTTAGAGTTCGCTTCTGCAAGTTGCATCGCTGCTTTTTTGGCTTGCTCCAGCTCTGTTTTCAACTGTTTGGCTTGCTCTTGAGCTTTTTGATGCTTGTTTAGCAATTTTTTTTGCTCATCTAAATCCGCCTGCAAATTGGCAATTTGCTGGTGTAAAGAAGCTTCCACTTTACGGGTTTCCTTCACAACACCTTTCAAGTCAGCCATCAGAGATTTTTGCTCATCCAAATTGGATTGCAAATTGGTAATTTGCTGTTGTAGAGCTTCTTCCCTTTCGCGTGCTTGATCCAGAGCTGTTTTTAACTCTGTCACACTTGCTTCTAAGTCAGCCTTCGTTGGATTTGAGTTTTTAGCAGGAGTTTTATCGGGCGTATCTGTTGATGAATCCTCTACGAGTTCCGCCTCCACTTCTATAACTTCCTCAACGGTCGCCTCTAGAACAGGTTCAGTTTCTGAATCTGGGGATTTTTGTGCTTCTTCGTGTAGTAAGTCTGAGATACGTTTTTTAGCCATTATTTTTAGTTTCTCCAATCACGCTGTATTTCATTAGCCACGCGGCGGTAGTCTGCTTCCGCCTCCCGTGCCTTTTTCCCCGCCCATTGATGAATCGGCACCCCCTCAAGAGCCGCTCGTTCGTGGGCTTTGTAGGCACGGACAAAGCTATGGCAAGCAGGAATTCCTAACTCTTGAAGTGTGTTTTGAGCCTCCAGTGCTTCCCCCAAACTTCGCGCATCCACCTTGGTCAGAAGTACCCGATGGGCAACTCCAACTGGCATGACGGCTTCCCTTACTGTCTCAATGAGTACAGCCAGATCCATCGGCGCACAGGGCGTGGGTAAAACCAGATAATCAGCGATCGCTACTACCGCCGCTAATGCTTCCGATCGCAATGCTGGAGGCGTATCCACTACTACTAAATCGTAGCCTTCTATCTTACGTAAACGACCTAAAAGTTTTGGATCTGTCTCTTGAGCGAGATCGAAGCCCATTCCTTTCTCGCTACGCTCAACCCACCAAGTCGCCGAACCCTGAATATCTGCATCGACCAGAAGAACCCGTTTTTCTTCCGAGAAGGTTGCAGCCAGATTGACTGCTGTAGTGGTTTTACCGACTCCTCCCTTTCCGTTGAGAATCGCAATTATTCTTGGCACTGCTCGCTTGTGATGCTGACTCCACCGAATATACCGCTTAATGGGATCGAGGGGAGTTTTTTGTGCCTTAGCGCAGCGCTTGACTGGCGCAATCTTTGTCAATCGCTTATCAATCGCTAGGATGAGAAGCAAGCGATCGCCCTCTGAGGACATCGGGTTGAAAGCCAACACTCCGCCCTCCAAACTCGCCACAATAGAATCGAATAGCTCTGAACACAAAACGCCTCAATGGAACTCACTCATAACCTGCCTAAGGGGCCAAACACTCCGCGATCGCTGCGGTTAATGAAATTTATTTTTCAGCCCATCAAGTACCTGGATGATTATGCAAAAGCTTATGGTGACACCTTCACCATCCAGGGAAGCCAGGGGACTCCGATTGTCTATTTCAGCCAACCCCAAGACCTACAAACGATTTTCACTGCTGATTCTAGTCAGTTAGACGCTGGGCGAGGGAACAGCGGGTTAGAGTTTTTAATGGGAGAAAATTCTCTGCTACTGCTGGATGGCGATCGCCATCAGCGCCAACGACAGATGTTAACCCCTCCCTTTCACGGCGAACGGATGCGGGCTTACGGTCAGATTATCTCTGAAATCGCCGAGCAGGTGATGAATCAATGGACGGTTGGCAAACCCTTCAACATCCGTGCGTCGATGCAAGAAATCACCCTGCGCGTCATCTTACGGGTGGTGTTTGGACTAGATGAGGGGTCGCGTTTGGAACAACTACGCAGCTTAATCGGTTCAACCCTGGACTTGATGACTTCCCGCTTCAACTCCAGCGCCTTCTTTTTTGAGTTTCTTAAACAAGATTTAGGCGATTGGAGTCCTTGGGGTCGGATGCTACGCCAAATAAAACAAATTGACGAACTGATTTACGCTCAGATTGCGGAACGTCGAGCGGAAGCTAACCTGAATCGGCAAGATATCCTCAGCTTAATGATGTCTGCTCGTGATGAAGCAGGTCAACCGATGACGGATGTAGAGTTACGCGATGAGTTAATGACTCTGCTTGTCGCCGGACATGAAACCACGGCTTCTGCGCTGACGTGGGCTTTGTACTGGGTTGACCAATTACCGCAGGTGCGCGACAAACTGCTCGCTGAGTTGGATGTTGACGCTGACTCAGATCCAAGTGTGATTGCCAAACTGCCCTATCTAACGGCGGTTTGCTCTGAAACGCTTCGTATCTATCCAATTGCTGCGAATACCTTTGTTCGGGTTGTGCGATCGCCCATTGAGATATCCGGCTACAAATTGCCCCCAGGAACGGTTATCGTCCCCAGTATCTATTTAGCCCACCATCGGGAGGAAACTTTTCCGCAGCCGAAGCAATTCAAGCCAGAGCGCTTTTTAGAACGGCAATTTTCTCCATACGAGTATTTGCCTTTTGGTGGCGGAAATCGTCGCTGTATCGGGATGGCATTTGCCATGTATGAAATGAAATTGGTTCTCGCGACAATTGTGTCGCATTTTCAAGTGTCGCTCGTTAATAAGCGTCCGGTGATTCCAGTACGTCGGGGTTTGACTTTAGCCGCACCGGAAGGAATGAAAATGGTTGCAACTCCTCGGCTAAAGAAGCTTGTAAATACTCCAGTCTCGGTGTAATTCGGTTTTTGAAAACTTAAAATCAAACTCCCTCAGATCATCTGGGGGAGTTTTTATCGATTTATTGCCAATGAACATGGACTAAATAACTTACAAAAGTCCCAATCTGTAGGGGTATGGCGATGCCATACCCCTACGCCGGAAATGGGGGGTTAATCAACCCATACTCCTAAGCGCCCAATCCGTGTCAATAGATGTAACTTAATAGCTGTCTCCGCCTGCAACTTGGTCGCTATCAGTAGGCACGCAAAAGTCTTGATCTAGGGAAGCATCGCGGATGGCTTGCCACTTACAAATGAGTTCAGTACCGCTGATATCGCTAGTGATGTATTGCTCAACGGCTTGTTCCAATTCTTGCGGGGTTTTGGGAACGGGAACAGTACAGATAAGTTCTGGCATAAGACAACCTCTGCTGATAGAACGGGTACGCGGTAAGACCGTATAAGTGATATTTTAATGACATTTTCAGTAAAAAGTAGCTAAAGTTACATTTTTGAAACATGAGTTAGGGTAAAGACTTGAAAGGCCCCAAGCATAAGCGCGATCGCGTTTATGGATGAATTGCAAATGACAAGCACAGTTTGTCAAGCGATCGCTACAGGCTCAGCCATCTTCTAGAAACTTTGCTACAAGGAGAAAGCGGCTGGTGATAACTCTAATCGGATCTGGGGATGTTCATGAAAAAGTTGTGCATGGCGAGTGCCAAAGCAGCGCTCGCAAAGCCTCGGCGCGTCCTTGCGCTTCTCACGCTCTTCAGCGTTTTGGGAGTTCCGAATCCGGCTTCGGCACAGAATTTTAATCAGATTTATGTTTTTGGAGATAGCCTCTCCGATGTTGGCAATGTATTAAAGGCTACCAACGGGCAATATCCCCCAAGCCCACCCTACTTTCAAGGACGCTATTCCAATGGCCCTGTTTGGGCAGATTATCTTGCCTCTAAGCTGAAATTAAAATCTAGTACAGAGACGAACTTCGCCTACGGAGGTGCTACCACAGGCAATTCTAGGCAGATTCCCCCCGGATTGGTGGCACAAATCGAGAGCTTTAAGGCAACCCATTCCTCTGCTAACCCGAAGGCTCTGTATGTTGTCTGGGCTGGTGCGAATGATTATCTAAGAGGCGCTACCGACTCTACCGTGCCAATCAACAATTTAGCGATCGCGGTGAAGTCCCTCTCCGCAGCAGGCGCAAAAAATATCGTAGTTGTTAACTTACCAGATTTAGGAAAGCTTCCCGGCACGCGCACAACTCAACGTTCCGGCTCCCTCAACGTTTTAACAAAGAAGCATAATTCTGGATTAGCCGCATCCCTCAACGGTTTGCGTCAGCAACTCAACTCTGACATCAAAATCACCTATCTTGATGTCAATTCTCTTTATAATCAAGTCACCAACAATCCAAAAAAATTCGGTTTCACGAATGTAACCAACGCCTGCGTTAGCAGAGCCAAAATATGTAACAATCCAAACGAATATTTATTTTGGGATAGCATTCATCCCACGACTGCCGCCCATAAGTTATTTGTAGAATTAGCCTTCCCAGCGCTAAAATCTACGCTCGAACCTCGCACAGTTTCTAGCTCTCAAACCACGGTTGAACCTACTATCGCAGTAGGCGGGATTATATTATTAGGTGCTGTTGGTGGCGGATTAATCGTGACGCGCATTCAGGGGATGAAAAACAAATCCTAAGAAGCGATTTGCCCTTTCCTGCGTGGCTAGTATAGGAAGGACGCGATCGCGTTAGCATCGCTAACTTGTCAGTTCGCATTTTTCTCTTTTGCTAAGGGCTAATAATCTCCAACACATTTAGCGATTAGTGAGGTTCTCAATGAACGTGCAATATATATTGTTTGTAAGGACACGGCAATGCCGTGTCCCTGAGAGTTAACAAGGTAGAGACTTCAGACTGAAGACATCTGCAAAAATACCATTCGGCTTCACGACTCTATTCTCATCCGGAGAATCATAAACCACCATTAGAGAATTTGGTTGCCCTAAACAGGGAAACAGTGCCAACCCTTCCGCATGATCGGAACCAAATCTGAAAGGCAGATCAAACAACACTTCCAAATCTCCCTCTTTCTGCCAAGAGATGCTGTTTTCATCACGTTGTAAGGCATTTTTCAGGCGGAAGACTCTCAGCGCACCTTCTAAATCCATCGTGGGTCCCGCTAGAACGATCAAGTCTTCACCATCCAGACATAGTTCCCGGACACCTAACCCATTCAACTCTACAAAATGTTTTTTGTATTGCTTCCCATCTTTGCCAATTTTCTTCAGCGTTAAAATTCCTGGCTCTGTTTCTGCAACTTCAACCTCTAAAATAATTGCCCACCCTCTCAGTACAGGGCCTCGCAAGCCGATAAAAATCCTATCTCCCCGAATCGCTAAGCCTTCGATATCAAATCCATTCTCTTTAGAGGGGATAGAAGTTGTTAGAAATGCCCCTAGGTGCCGATCTTGTTTGAGTGCTTCTATCAGAACGTTACTATTTCCTATTTTTTGCAGACAGGCTGCTGTCAGTTTTTTATCTGGCTGCTCTGGGTGAGAGACTGATTTAACTAATTCACCTTTTACTACAGGAATCCGGGCAAGTAAATAACGGTTTGGTTCAAACTTTATGGTTGCTAGTTTATCAAGATCCTTCTCAAGGTCTTTGCCCTTTATTTTTTTACGCTTTGTACTGTGGGAACCGATGAACCAAAGATAATGGTTTGTATAATCCATTCCCTCGATATCGATTTCGCCTTCCGGATCGGCTAAATCGATGAAATCTTTTACAAAAAATTGCTGATGTTTGCTGAAGATATATGGCTCGACAGGGGATAATCGCTCAATCGTTCTCGTTTCATCAGAACCTACCCACAAACTGCCATCAGGTGTCAAAGCAGCCGCTGATAAATCTTGACTAAGAGGTTCATCAGCTTTGCCGTTGAAGCGAATGAGTACGCGGCTGAGCAAGAAACTTTCTGGCATAACGGCTGCTTTCCTAAAACGGTTTGGACTCGATAGAAATCACTGCCAGCATAGCTCACGCTTAACTGGTTTTTACCCTCTACCGGAAGACAGAAGTTTTGGAAGTATTTGAGGAGGCAAACTGGAAGGTAAGGCGATCGATGCTCACCCGACTATCTTGAGAGTGCGATCGCTTAGAGGCTATTGATCAACTCCGCCGTATCATTCATTGGTTTATTTACCTTTGTGCTGACTGGATAAGTTGCCATTTCTTCTGCTGAATATGGACGCAACAAAGGCTGTAATAACTCCGGCTTTTGCACCTGTGAATCCAACCACAAATCATAATCTTTTGGAGCGAGAATGACTGGCATTCGGTTGTGAATCGGGCGCATTACCTCATTGGGTTCTGTGGTCAAAATCGTGCAAGAATCTATTTCCTCACCATCCTCTCCTTCCCAATGCTCCCACAAACCAGCAAAGCCGAAAGCTTGTCCATCATTCACGCGACAATAAAATGGCTGCTTTTTCCCATCTTGCTGCTTCCACTCATAAAAACCATCCGCTACTACTAAGCAACGTCGTTGTTTAAAAGCTGCCCGAAAAGCCGGTTTTTCGGCTACCGTTTCCGCCCGTGCATTAATCAGTTTTGCTCCCATTTTTGTATCTTTTGCCCAACGGGGAATCAGCCCCCAATGCAGCATTTTGAACTGTCGTTGAGACTGTTCTGGATTTTGTAAAACTGTCTGTACTGACTGGGTGGGCGCAATATTATAACGAGGCATCAGGAGTGGAACATCATTTACCTGGAATGCTTGGGCGATTGTCTCAGCGGACTTACTTTGGGTAAATCTTCCACACATACTTCTATCCCATGTGGTAAATTACAAATTTGCAAGCTTATTTCAATCGAGCAATTAACACTCTAACGGTCGAATAATATATACATACTATTATAACAAATCCCAATAATTAAGGAAAATTGTACGGCAAATACTTTACGTTATTTTATGGGTAAACAGTTATCTTGCATAAGATGTGATTAATAATTCAGATATTTTACCCCGTTTTCTAGCATTGGAATTAATCATTCTGGAAGCTGATATCTCATAAATATTAAAATTGCTGTAAATTTCTCGGATAAACAGACAGTCAGAATTAGAAAGCATCACTTTAACACCACGCTTCGCCAGTTCTACAAAGACATCCCTGAGCCGAATTTGGTCAGCTTCATTAAAAGAATTACGGCTATAGGCGGTAAAGTTACTGGTAGAGCTTAGAGGATAATAAGGCGGGTCAAAGAAAACAAAATCTTCAGCGTTTTCCGCAGATTGCAGGACAGCTTCAAAAGGTTTAACATCAATCAGGGCACTCTGAAGTGCAGCGGAAACTGCCCTAAGTAAAGCTGAATTACAAATTTTTGGATTTTTGTATTTCCCAATCGGAACATTAAATTGCCCTTTTGAGTTTTCTCGATATAATCCGTTAAAGCAGGTTTTGTTGAGGTAAATAAATCGAGAAGCTCTTTCTAGAGGGGTGCTAGGTTGCATCAAACGCACGCAGTAATAATACTCCTTACTATGATTCATTTGATGCTGATGCAAGAATTCAATTAGCGGCTCTACTTCATCCCTCACACATCGGAAAACATTGACCAAATCGGCATTAATATCCGTCAAAATAGATACTTTTGGCAATAAATGAAAGAAAAGAGCGCCGCCACCCAAAAATGGCTCATAGTAAGTTGTAAATTTTGGGGGAAAATAGGGAATATATTGCTGAATTAGCTGGCTTTTACCACCAGCCCATTTTAGAAAAGGACGCGCTATTTCTTGTTGTGTCGTCTGAGTTGACATTGCTTCTAGCTATCTAAAAAAATTAAAGCGTTTGTAACAGTTCTTGTGGAAGTGGGGGGATATGATTTAATTTAGAATACCTAGCGGGTTCGACAAGAGGAAAAAATGACTATCACCGCGACCAAAACACGCGATCGCTCTTATGAGTCCGTGTGTTATCGGGCAATGTGTTATGAGTCAATATGTCGCGGTTGCACAAATATAGCGGGTAGTAGCCTGCTACCACCAGACGCTTGGCGAACTATCTCTAGACGAAACCCCCTTTAGGGACGATGCCGAGCTTGTCGAACTCGCAGACAAATGTTACCAGTTAAGATGCAGTGACTTATCGCCGCTTTTTGTGTCGGCTACTTTAAATAATATGTTTGATGGCTTTTGGGAAAATATCTCTCGCTACCCCCGCTACTTTGTCACCATTATCCTAGGGGTATTCTTTTATACCTTTGGGTGGTTGAAACCGCTACTCCAAAATCGAACCAGCGCGATCGCTTTGATGGGCTTTCTGGTGGCAGCCTTAACTTTTATTACCCTAACCCTACGGGCGATGCTGGGAGTGAGTCCGATTTAGGTAGGATGAGTAAAAGCATTGCTCACACTGTCTTAAAGGCAGCAGATGATTATGGCTACAAGTCGCCGCGTTTCTCGCGTTGCCGCATTGATTAAACGCGAAATCAGCCAAATGCTGCTAACCGAAATCAAAGATGATCGCGTGGGTGCTGGCATGGTCAGCGTCACCGATGTGGATGTGTCAGGCGACCTACAACACGCTAAAATCTTCGTCAGCATCTATGGCACCGAGGAAGCAAAGGTAGAAACGATGGCTGGGTTAAGAGCAGCAACTGGCTTTGTCCGCAGCGAACTCGGTCAACGGTTGCGGCTGCGTCGGACACCAGAGTTACTGTTTCAGGAAGATCGTTCTCTGGAAAGGGGCGATCGCATTTTGTCTTTGTTGAATCAGCTTAATCAAGACCGTCCGGCTGCGAGAGTGGAAGAAGAAGACATCGTTGAGGCAGAAGATTGAAATCTGTGGCATTGCTGCCGGAGTGGGAATCGCTCTCTCTAGCAGAACAGGTAGCGCAAATGGTCGTGGTACGGGCGTCAGGCTACCTGTTCGACCACCAAATTCAGTATCCAGATTGGGAACCACCGGCGGCAGTTCTGCAACACTGGGTGCAGGATTTGGGCGTCGGGGGGGTCATTTTGTTGGGAGGCAGTGCTGGAGAATTAGCACTGCGATCGCAACAACTCCAAGACTGGGCAAAAACCCCCTTGCTGATCGCGGCTGATATTGAAGAAGGCGTCGGACAGCGCTTTTCTGGGGCAACTTGGTTTCCGCCACCGATGGCAATCGGGGCAGTATTCCGGAAAGATGCCTCTCTTGCCTTGAAATACGCCGAACAAATGGGAGGCATCATCGCCTCGGAAGCCCTCGCGATTGGCATCAACTGGGTGCTTGCGCCGGTTGTGGATGTGAATAACAATCCTAATAATCCAGTGATTAACGTCCGGGCGTTTGGCGAAAACCCAGAGGAAGTGACTCAACTAGCGTCTGCTTTCATCCGGGGGGCGAAAGCTTATCCGGTGTTAACGACTGCTAAGCATTTTCCCGGACATGGCGATACGGCGGTGGATTCCCATCTAGATTTGCCCGTCTTGCCCCATTCCCCGGCACGACTTGCTGAGATTGAGTTACTGCCGTTTCAAGAAGCAATCGGTACGGGTACAGCCTCCGGTGTAGATGCCGTAATGAGTGCCCATCTCCTGATCCCGGCTTGGGATGCCGAACGCCCTGCCACCCTTTCCCAACCGATTTTGACTCAACTGCTGCGGCAACAGCTGGGATTTGAAGGATTAATTGTTACCGATGCATTGGTGATGGGAGCGATCGCCAACCGCTATGGAGCAAATGAAGCTCCAGTCTTAGCTGTCGAAGCCGGTGCAGATATTTTGCTGATGCCAGTCGATCCTGCGGGTGCGATCCAAGCGGTGTGCGACGCGGTAGCACAGGGACGCATTTCAGAGGCGCGAATTCGTGCGTCTGTTGAGCGTATCTGGACAGCCAAGCGCCGAGTCCAACAAGGCACAGCACAGCCGCCGGTAGAGGCAAGGGCGATCGCGCCTGAAGTCCAACCAGCGCCTTCCCCATTCCCTCCCCATCTCCTCCAACTAGCTCAACCACACGCCCTCGCTACATCTGCCAACATCGTGCGAGAGGCGCTCGTCGTTCATGGCGACATCCCTTTACTTCCCAGTCAGGGCAACTTACGCAACTTAATCGTGGTGGATGACACCCTGAATTGTGATTTTCTCGATAAACAAGCACCGGCTGTGGCTCTGCCCAAACAGCACGGCTATCAACTCCAACTACTCGATCCCCACACTACCTTAATTCCTGGCTGGGTGTTTTATCATAAATCGGGTTTAAATGCCCAGCCAACCCTACTCCAGCTGTTCATCCGTGGGAATCCTTTCCGAGGCAGTGCTGGCTTGACACCGTTTGCTCAGGACTTGTTTAAAAAACTCTTAGGAAATGCCGAACTCCAAGCGCTAGTGATTTACGGCAGTCCTTATCTTCTGGAACAGTTTCTCCCCCACCTGCCCCCACATATCCCTTGTGTGTTTTCTTACGGACAGATGCCAGCAGCTCAGGCGATCGCCCTTGAAGTTTTGTTCGGTGCCCCAGCTCTAAGCATTTAGCAACTGTGCAGCACATTGATTAATTTTGTTAATCAATGTCATAACCGTTATCACCGATTATTTACGGTGTCTTCAATTTGAAAATACAGGCTTAATTATAAATAGACCCGTTCTTCAACAATTTCATCAGCATAAGGATATATTTTTATGTCAAAGTTCCCTGACTTTTGAAATCCTTATTAAACGAATAAATTCATTTGTAACTTGATATACTGTTCAAAAATTATTTCCGCGCTAGGCAGTATTGGATTATATTAAGTTATAGTCGTAGCTCGTTAGTTTCGAGGCTGAGACCATGACTGCTGATATAATGCCGCCTAAATCATCTGTGCAATACTCCATCGACGTTCTTCAAGAAGAAGCCCGTCAATTAGTGGAGAAAGGAATTGTGACTCGTCAGCAACCCATCTACGTTCTGTGCCAGTACATCCCTGCACGGGAGTGGGTTTGTGTTGAGTGTGAATTAGAAAGATGCAATATCTTACTCCGCGATCGCATAGGCGATCTGATGGGGCAAGAACAATGGGACAACGATTGATATTTTTTTACCTTTAAGACAATCCTACAGTTCCACTGGAAACAGTGAAACTCAGGACAAGCTTGATTCCACGCTTGTCTCAACTTAAGGAAAGACTGCTTTTATTCTTTCACCTGTTGATTCTTAATTAGCCTGGTTTGGAGAATATTCTGATTCTTTCTAGTGCGAATAATTAAGTTCGCTTCTTAGACCTATCCAAAAAGTGAAGATGCCATTCTGAGCAAAACGTTGTGGAGCGTTGGCGTAACGTTGTCATCAACAATCGCGCTGCGATCGCGCAAATCTCTTTGCAGGATCTCTGCTCAAACCGAGATGCGTGACAACACTTCAACTCCTTCGTTTTGCTCAGCACAAACTTTCAGATAGGCTACTAGGAGCAAGCCTAATAAATGCTTTGATAAAGCTGCTAGCAATCCCCGACCTAAATCCCTGAGTTGGGGTCGCGCAGCTTTTCTAACTCAGTTCGCATTGCAGCAATTTGTGCAGTTAGCTCCTCTAGCTCCAATTGCATATCTGGCTGGGCAACCGTTGTCACCGGCGTTGTCGCAGGGCGGCTCGGAGTTCCAGAAGATTGTGTGCTAGCTGCATCATTGGCTTGCGCCATTAGAGAATTCAGGAAAGTGCGGGCTTCAAGCTCCGTAATCTCTCCTTTTTCTGCTAGTTGTTGAACCACCAGATTGACGTCTGACTTCAGCAGCTCAAGATTTTGCTCTCGCTTTTGAGTGTCTTGTACGCTCTCAACTAGAGAAGCGGTTGCACCCAAAGTAACGCGAAATCCTTTTTGTACTAACTCCAGCAGATTATTAGAGTTCATTAGATAAATCAGTCAGATTGAATGAAGGTTAGACAGCCCTTAGCGATCGCTTTCGATAAATAACCGCTCGGCACCACTCACTTTTAAGTTTCTAGCTTTCGGCTTTCCGCCAAGCGAGTAAACAAACGCAGGATCTGGCGTCTTAATGCTACCATTTAGCACATACAAAGGGACATTTTGCAGACTTCTTAGGGTAGTAGCATCCGTCCTAAGAAAGAATCTAAAGAAACCATTTGCCCGCCCAGTTTTAGCCCATCTGTTCTAAATACTGATTAACATCCTCAATTAAGCGAGTGAGTTCTGCCTCCGTAGTCAGGCGAATGCGGTCATCTCGGAGGGAGATCAAAACTTTAGCGGCAAAGGGAGTCGGCCAGATATTAGGATTGCAGAAAATCTCTAGAAAGACATCCCCCGTGTATCGATATTCCATTGGTTTTTGGGGATTGGTTTTGCCGCCGCCACCTGCAATGACTTTGAGACTCTGCATCAACTGAGCGATCGCGCCTTGTAAATCTTGGGCTGCCTGGGGCGTAAAGCTGAAGGAAACAGAACCTTCAACTAAGTTGAGGATGAGTTTTGAAGAAGACATGAGCAATCAAGAGTTTTGAATTGTGAATCAACTTATCACTCATAACTTAGAACAGACAGCATTTACAAGAGGATATATGCAAGGTGAAGCCACAAGCTTTAGACTGAATGCCATAGAACTCTAAATGGCGAGTGAGGAAAATTCTGTGGTAGCAGATAACCGCTCGGCAGTGCGTAAGGTTTTAATCATTACCCTACTGCTCAATCTGTTCGTAATGACGTTGAAGGCAGTGCTGGGGTCGTGGACGGGTTCTCTCAGCTTGCTAGCGGATGCCTTGCATAGCGTTACCGATAGCGCCAACAACATTTTGGGATTAATTGCCAGCCGATTTTCTTCGCCCCAACCCGACCGGGATCATCCTTACGGACACCAGAAATTTGAAGGTGTGGGAGCGTTAGGAATTGCCGCCTTCTTAGGAATTGCCTGCTTTGAAATTCTGCAAGGGGCAATTGAACGAATTCTCAGCGGTGGTGGTAAACCCGTCATCATTTCCCCCTCTGAGCTGTGGTTACTGCTGATTGTGCTGGGCGTGAATATTTTTGTCACGTTCTACGAACGCCATGTTGGGCAGCAGGTAGGCAGCCCCATTTTAATTGCAGATGCCCAGCACACCATGAGCGATGTCTGGGTGACAATTGCTGTTTTGGGTGGGTTGATTGGCGTCTGGCAAGGACAGGTATTGAATCTGCCGCAACTTCAGTGGTTGGATATTATTCTCTCCTTTCCCGTTGCCTTGTTAGTGTTTCGCAGTGGTTGGAACGTGATTAAAGATAATTTGCCCTGGCTAGTCGATGAGATGGCGATCGCGCCAGAAGCCATTCATGGGATCGTCATCCAAGTACCAGGAGTCATTAACTGTCACGAAATTGCTTCTAGAGGCATTGTTGGGCGTCAAGTATTCATCGAAATGCACTTGATTGTAGACGTCACCGATGTAGAAACTGCCCACCAAATTACAGAAGAAGTCGAGAACCGCCTAAAAGAAAGATTTAGCCCCGTCCGAATTTTGATTCACATCGAGCCACCTGCTTACCAATCCGATCAAATTACCTACGAAGCAGAATCAAAATCTAGGTAGTTTTCCACAGACGAGGGGACTTTTCCACAGAATTTTACGAGTTTTCCACAAAAGTTAAAGAAAACATAATTTATTTCAAAATCCAGTTGAACCGCTCTTTCAAGCCAAAAAGAGACAGAGCTTTCACTCCGTCTCTCAAACTTTGCGTACCTTGGCGCTAACCTTTGGGTACCTTTGCGTTAAAAATTCTTACTACTTTATTATTCCCACTCGATAGTTCCAGGTGGCTTAGAAGTAATATCGTAAACCACTCGATTCACACCCCGAACTTCATTCACAATTCGGGTGGAAATCGTTTCCAACAAATCGTAGGGAACACGCGCCCAGTCTGCCGTCATGCCATCTTCGCTAGAAACAAAGCGCAAGACAATCGGGTAAGCGTAGGTGCGCTGATCGCCCATTACGCCTACGCTGCGGATCGGCAGCAACACGGCAAAAGCTTGCCAGAAGTCGTGGTACATCCCCTGGCGATTAATTTCCTGACGAACAATTAAGTCAGCATCCCGCAGGATATTTAACCGTTCTGCCGTCACTTCGCCCAAAATGCGAATCGCCAGTCCGGGGCCGGGGAAGGGTTGCCGTTGTACAATTTCCTCTGGCAATCCAATCGAGCGACCGACTTTTCGCACTTCATCTTTGAACAATTTTCGTAAAGGTTCGATCAACTTGAAGCGCAAATCTTTGGGCAGGCCGCCGACGTTGTGATGACTCTTAATTTTCACTGCCACCCGTTCGCCACTTTTGGGATCGACGTTCGTGTCCGCTGATTCAATCACGTCGGGGTAGAGAGTACCTTGGGCAAGGTAGTCAAAGGGGCCAAGGCGTCGAGATTCTTCTTCAAATACGCGGATAAATTCGTGCCCGATGCGGCGACGCTTTTCTTCAGGATCGCTAATTCCTTCAATTTGATTGAGGAAGCGATCGCGTGCTTGCACATACTCGACAGAAATGTGAAATTGCTCGTGGAACAGCTTCACCAACCGTTCTGGTTCATACTTACGCATGAAGCCTTGGTCGATAAATACACACGTCAGTTGGTCGCCAATTGCCTTGTGCAGCAAAAAGGCAAGCGTGGAAGAATCAACGCCGCCAGAAAGTGCTAGCAACACCCGCTTATCGCCGACTTTTGCCCGAATCTCTCGAATCGACTCCTCAACAAACGCCGCTGTTGTCCAAGTCGGTTCGCAGTCGCAGATGTGATAGACAAAGTTACGGATTAAGGCAAT
The DNA here is from genome assembly GCF_014695635.1 of Coleofasciculus sp. FACHB-712. Classification (NCBI taxonomy): domain Bacteria; kingdom Bacillati; phylum Cyanobacteriota; class Cyanophyceae; order Coleofasciculales; family Coleofasciculaceae; genus Coleofasciculus; species Coleofasciculus sp. FACHB-712. The sequence continues at coordinate 20,682 of NZ_JACJOQ010000533.1, forward strand.
TCCCCCAATTGAATGGACGACTTCGGGGTGGAATTGAACTCCGTAGAGCTTTTTCTCGTGATGAGCGATCGCTGCGGCTGGCGTATTTATCGTGTGTGCCAGCACTTCAAACCCCGATGGCATCTTGGTTACAGAGTCCCCGTGGCTCATCCACATGGTCGTGCCATCTTCCACATTGGTGAGCAAATCTGTGGGATCGTCAATCAATAGCGACGCCTTGCCATACTCACCCCGGTCAGCTTTGGTGACTTCCCCACCTAATTGCTGCACCATTATCTGCATCCCGTAACAGACTCCCAGGACGGGAATCCCCAGGTTCCATATTTCCGGATCGCAATGGGGGGCACCCGTGTCATACACTGAACTTGGGCCACCAGAGAAGATAATCCCCTTGGGATTTAGCTGTCGTAGCTGTTCGGCAGTGGTGCGATAGGAAAGAACTTCCGAGTAAACTTGTGTTTCCCGAATCCGACGGGCAATCAGTTCAGAATACTGAGAGCCGAAGTCAAGAATCACAATCATTTGGCGATTTAGTTGCCCCAAATACTCGATTTGAGGCGGTGTTTCAGTCTGGAGAGTCACCGGCTTATCCTGAGTAGGTAGAGTACAGATGTACAGATAGTCTTTAATGGATTAAAAACTGGCTAATTGTTTATTGCTATTAGCCAGTCTTCCATGATTCGATTACGCCACTGACAATAGCGGCAGATAAAAAACTTCTTTATTGCTATTTATTAAGTTGATGTGTATTCATATAAAACTAACACACTTGATACAGTAACGAGGTACCTGTTTTACTTTTAACGATAATTTGGCGATCGCGGTCAAACAGGACGGAACCGACCGTAACGAGTTGTTCGCTGTGAGTGCGGATGTAATCGTGCGCTCGCTTGTCAATGCTTTGAGCGATCGCGCCATAAACTTGCCCCACCCAATCGGTACTACCTGCTGCATCCAATTGGCGCAGGTATTTCAAGGCGTCTTCAGCAGTGGCGCTCTTCAAAACTGCCTGCAATACCGGCGTTGGTAAACCGAGATTCGCACAATGAGCGGTCAAAATTTCCTGACGTCCATCTGCCAAGTGATGATGGGTGTGAAAAATCCCACCCGCAAGTTTCATCAATTTTCCGTGGTAGCCAAATAATAAGATATTCTTGACTTTTTGCACTCCTGATGATGCTAGCAATGGTCCCAGCCAATTCGCTGTCTTAATCATTCTTTCTGGATTGATTCCCAACCGCTGGGCTAAATCTAAGCCATTTTCCCCGATACAAAACACCAAACAATCAAAACAGTTAGCCTTCTGTTGCAGTTCCTCGCGGAAAGCCTCCAGTTGTCCGGGGGCACTCAGGGGTTGGGAAATACCGCTTGTTCCGAGTAAGGAGAGTCCTTCCACAACCCCAAAGGCTTCATTTGAGGTGCGTTGAGCGAGTTTACGCCCTTCTGGCAAAATAATCGTCACCTGGATTTTCTCGTCAGGTTCCAGCATCCGCTCCAAATTCTCTCGGATCAGCCGCTGAGCATAACGATAAATAGCGGGTTGATCGTCAGCACTCACCAAACGCCCGATCCCTTCACCGCCTTTGATCGTGACTGAGGGCGGAGGATCTAAAAACTCTTTTTGTTCATTATTAATTTTTAATCCTTGATTTTTAATTTCTACCAGCGCCCAGACTGGCGTGTTGCGGGTAAGGTCAAGGTTATCGCCAGGATCGCTACGAGCGATCGCTAACGCCATCCCTTCACCGATACCGGCAACCTGCTCAATCGGAATCAACACCGTTTCGGCGGGTTCAATTAAATCTACTGGCACGGCGTCCAACGGTGACGCCCCTTGCCGCAACCAGCGCAAGGCGGCAACAGCAGCGGCACAGGCAAACACGGGCAATGTATATCCAGACCGGGGTTGGGGACAGATCATTGTTTAATAGCGATCGCAAACACTGACAAGCGTGACATTTGACATCAGAACCTTCGGGATTTTAGTGGAATGTGTTTGTAGATAGGTTGTGTTCTTCGATTGACGACACGTTTTAAAAAATCCCATGAAAGCCATTATGAACTCAGTCACCAAGCCCCGCGCTCAATTGGTCTGCCAGGAAATTCGCCCTAGCACAGTGGTACTAAGACCCAGCGGTTGTCTAGATAGTGTCACCAGCCCCGCCTTCGGCAAGTCTCTAGAGCAAGCCTTGGAGTTGGCAACTGACACTGTCGTAGTAGATCTGCTGTCAGTCAACGCCGTGAAAAGGGACGGAGTCAAGTGCTTACTAGCTGGAATGAAGCGAGCCGTAGCACTAGGCAAGAATCTTTCGATTGAATTTCTGGATGTGGCGACGCAAACCGTTCTGGAATCGGCTCAGAACAACTTTGCGTTATAGCCGTTGTCAATGAGCGTTCAGTACATCGGGAGGTTAACACAGAGCTAGCTGTGTTAACCTCCCGATGTATTAAATACAAGTGAGAACCGCTCAATCATCCCAGTTGTGAGCCAAGATAGAGAAGCATATTTTTTTGGAGCGGACAAAGTTAACGCCTCACCTTACTGCTTTGTCCGGTTCAGGAGTCACTTCATCAGTACACGTGAATTCAGCAATGGCAGTCTTTTCAGAATCCATTCGCTTGTTATTGGTCATTAAAGCGATCGCCTTAACGAATTGACTAGGAAAAACGGTTCTCAACTCAACATTTGGGTGGTATAGATTTCTTCTCCAACAGTCGATTTATTACATTGTGTTGCTATATCTAACTCTTCGAAATTAGAAAACCCGTAAATATACTCTACTGATCCCGTGAGTTCTCGCTTAGGTTCTATCTATGAGCCTGATGGCTCTCAATTATTCCTTAACTGAA
>NZ_JACJOQ010000534.1:0-9416 GCF_014695635.1 Coleofasciculus sp. FACHB-712
CGCGATCGCCTTCCTCCTGGCATTCAAAATACCTCCGTTCTAGCGCTAGGGCTATCTCATGCAGTTCCTGGCTTTAATTCCCTGCCCAATGTCCCCGCAGAATTAGATGCGATCGTGCAAAAGAAACCGAACGACACAACTGGAATTTATCCGGGAAATGAATTTCTCAACAATGCTTTTGATTTTCCTACCTTGCGAGATAATCTGACAGGTCATCAGATTTTGCATATTGCTACCCACGGTCAATTTGTGCCAGGACGCCCAGACGATTCATTTCTGCTATTAGGTACGGGTGAGAAATTAACAATTTCTCAGATTCAAACTTTACAAGATTTGGGCAATGTTCATTTGGTTGTGCTATCAGCTTGCGAAACGGCACTGGGTGGGCCAGACCAAGACGGTGTAGAGATTGCTGGTATCAGCTACTATTTCCTCAATGCTGGAACCAAGGCAGTAATCGCTTCCTTGTGGCTGGTGGACGATCGCAGCACCAGTCAGCTGATGCAAAAATTCTACGGCTATTTAGCTCAAAGTACACAGCAGGCACCAATCACAAAAGCTACAGCCCTTCGCCAATCTCAACTGGGCTTGCTGCACGGTGATTTCTCAACCCCAGCGCTTAATAATGTTGATAGTCGCGGCAGTATTAATGTTGAAGCGATGCCAAATTCTAGAAGCGAAAATACTCTCGGTGCTGGGTCAAAATTTGACCATCCTTACTATTGGGCACCGTTCATTTTGATAGGAAATGGACTTTAAAAAATTTTGAGTTTTGAGTTAAGACAGTAACACCAATCTAGTTAGAAGTAATTATGCCTTACATTAAGCGTCGTCAGTTTTTGCAGTTTGCTGGATCGACTTTGGCAACGCTGGGTTTGAGCCAGATGGAGATTATGCAGCAAGGAGATCGCTTTGGTCGTGCGATCGCTCAAGGAACACCTCGCAAACTTGCCTTGCTGGTGGGGATTAATGCCTATCCAACAGCACCGTTGCGAGGATGCGTCACTGATGTCGAGTTGCAGCAACAACTGCTGATTCACCGATTTGGCTTTAATCCGAAAGACATTCTGCTCTTGACTGATGGGCAAGCGACCCGCAAGGGCATTCTAAATGCCTTTGAAGAACACCTGATTAAACAAGCTAAAGCCGGGGATGTCGTGGTCTTTCACTTCTCAGGGCATGGTTCCCAAGTAACCGATCCCGACTGCGACTTCAAAGACCCGACAGGGAAGTGTCTTAATAGTACCTTTGTGCCCATCGATAGTGCGCTGCCTACCGGATTTCCCAATGAAAGAGGCGTTGTCGAGGACATCATGGGGCACACCTTATTTTTATTGATGGATGCCCTGAAGACAGAGAACGTTACCGCAGTGCTGGATAGCTGTCACTCAGGTGGCGGCAAACGGGGGAATTTAGTCGTGCGATCGCGTGATGGGGGTTCCCAACTTCAACCAGTTCCCGCCGAAATAGAATATCAGGAACAATGGCTCTCTCGCCTGAATCTCTCACCCGTTGAATTTGTGCGTCGCCGTCGCGAGGGTGTCGCCAAAGGTGTCGTCATCGCCTCCGCCAAGCGGGAACAGTATGCCGCAGATGCCCCCTTCAGCGACTTTTATGCCGGTGCTTTTACTTATTTAATGACTCAATATCTGTGGCAACAAACTGGCAGCGAATCTTTTGCCAGCGCCCTCCCCAATATTGGTCGTAACACTACTCGGATGTCATCTCGTCAAAACCCAGAATTTGAGGCGAAACCAGGCAGCAATAATCTCAAGCAACCGATGTACTTTATTGGTCAACAAACGCCTCCAGCGGAAGCTGTGATCACTAAAGTAGAAGGCAACCAAGCTCAATTATGGCTGGGCGGACTTAACCCCCAAAGTTTAGCGGCTTTTGAGCAAGATGCCCTCCTTACCGTAGTAGACTCCCAAGGGCGCGAACAAGGAGTCGTGCAGTTAGAATCTCGTGAAGGCTTAATCGGACGCGGAAAATTGTTAAAAACTGCCAAACCCGGATCGCTGTTGCAGGAACGCACTCGTGGGATTCCCAGTGATGTAACGTTAAAAATTGGTCTTGATCCCTCTTTAGGCAACGACACCGCGCAGGCAAAACAAGCTTTGCAAGCGATCAAGCGCCTTGAACCTGTACCTTTACAACAGCAAGAGGTGCAATACATCTTTGGAAGGATGAAGAGTGAGGGCAGTTTAGGTTTATTTTCGCCAGCGATGGAGCCGATTCCTGACTCCTTTGGCAGTGCTGGTGAAACCGTAGCCGATGCTGTCAGTCGCCTGCAAGCCAAACTGAAATCTTTACTAGCAGCCAGGATTGTCAAACTCACTCTGAATACCAATTCATCGCGCCTAAACGTCAATGCTTCGATGAATCGAGCCGGTCAAAATGAAATTTTGGCTAGTGCTTTCACCGTTCGCGGTAGCGATCGCAGTCTCGGTCAAAAAACTTCTTCCAATAATCCTTCAGGAAATCTTCCCTCAGATGCCCGAAAGTTACCGATCGGAACGTCGGTGCAGTTCCAGATTACAAATAACGAGCCGCGCGACCTCTATTTCAGCGTCCTAGTCATTGACCCAACGGGAGAAATATCGGCAATCTTCCCGAATCAGTGGACGGCGACCGATGATGTTACGCAGGTGAAGGCTGGGCAAACACTACAAATTCCTGGGACTGACGATCAATTTAACCTTGTCACCCAAGAACCCAAAGGAGTCGCAGAAGTCCTGATTGTTGCCAGTAGCACGCCCCTGCGAAAAGCCCTGCAAGCGTTGCGAAACCTAGCACCACGGGATACAAGAGGCCCCGTAGCTCTTTCGGAGCCAACTCAAGTGGTCGGCGATTTGCTGGATGACCTCGCGGAAGGCACGCGCGGCACTGGAAACTCTCCCCAAGGCGTGAGTAACGTAGATACAACTCAGATGGTGGCGATGTCGATTACCTTTGAAGTTATTTAACCGTTCCGGCGAAAACACAAAGCAGTATCTTGAGAACCGATCCACTTGGGGGTGGAGGTTGAGTGCTTCACGCCTGAAGATACTGCTAAAGACGGAAATCTGCTGTTTAAACTAGCCCCATAGCAGAGACCGTGATACCTTTAAAAATAATGTTAATATCTTGCAATAATTAGGAGCGATCGCAAACGTCTCGCCTCGATACTGCTGTAAACCACTCGATATCCATAAAGGTCGAGTGCAAAGATTACAGTAATTTAGGATACAATTCTCTAATGAGAATCGCCCATGAGTATCGATTGCGCCCAAGTCAGCAGCAGTTAGTTACAATGGAGGAATGGATAGAAGCGCTCAGATGGCAGTACAATTATCGGTTGGCTGAACGCTTTAACTGGTGGAAACAAAAAGGTTGTAATACTAACTGCTATTGCCAAAGCAGTTGTTCAATCGCATCAATTAGAGATAAGCTAGATTCTTGCAGCCAAAAGCGCAATTTTAAAAAAATAAACTCTTTATTTCCAGCCGATAAAAGACTTTTTTTTCAACTATTACAAAACTGCGTTGAGCAGGTGGCAATCCCTCGATACAATAGGAAAGCCCAGAAGCGGATTGAGCGGTTACAGCGTCAGTTGTCTCGCCAGAAACAGGGCAGTAAGCATCGAGTTAAAGCTGTCCAGCAGATTGAATTGTCACCGTTAAATGTTGCAAACCAGCGTCAAAATTTTTACCAACAAGTTGCCAACTGGCTATTGAAGCAATTAATGGTGGTTGCCGATCGAGACTTGATCAACAAAAAACTCGCCGGGAGCAAATTGGCAAAGTTTGTTACGGGTGCTGGATGGGAAAAATTCGTGTCTATCTTGGCGCTCATCGGTGCCGGGAAGAAGCGCTATTCGGCGTTTAAGGGGTTGATTGCAGGAAGGCGTTTCTATGGGCTAGTACGTCCATCTGGCACGATTCAAGAAGATTCTAGCTGTGAGGCGGAATTTTTCAAGACGCAGGCTGATAGATGGTTTTTCTATTCTGATGACGGATTAGCTCTTAATCGAGATGAAAACGTTTTCAGGAAAATGAAGAAAAAGGCGGCGGTCATCCCATCAGGCTGTGGAGTTGGGGTAGACCAAAAGGCTCTCGCTGAAACGAGAAATCTCCAAATAAGCCGTAAGGTTGATTGGGAGAAGCTGTCACCGAAGATCGGGTTTAGTGCGAGCAGCCCAATCGAGTATACGCTTTGTGCGCGATCGCAATTTTTGTCTAAAGATATTGAGTCTGGAGGTATTTTTCCATGTCTATCCGTTTGTATGTAGGCAATCTGCCCAAAGAAGAAGTAGACCGTCAGGAGTTACAAGCTCTTTTTGGGGACATGAGCGATTCTGTTTCCACCAAGGTGATTAAAGACCGGAAAACCGGCAAATGTCGGGGTTTTGCGTTTGTAACCGTGAAGACGGATGAATTGGCTGATGAAATTATTGAAAAGTTCAACGGTCAGATGTTCCAAGAAAGCCCCCTGAAAATAGAAAAGGCATTGCCACGAGCTAAGGGTGAAGGGGAAGAAGAACCTCGCCCAGCAGCTCCAGCTCCTATTAAGGACCCCAACAAAGCTGCTAGCGGCGGCGGTGGCGCTCCCGCTCCCGCTCCCACAGGCGGCGGTGGTCGTCGTGGTGGCAGCAACAAGAAGTCGCGACGCTCTGAAGGGACAACATCTAATAATGAATCAGATACCTTTCAACCCGACCCCCGCTGGGCTGGCGAATTGGCGAAGCTGAAGGAACTGTTGGCTGCTCAAAGCAATTAGTCGTTAGTCATTAGTCAAAGGCTAATGACTAATGACTAAGCAACTAAAAGCTAATTACTCAGAGGGAGTTGCAACCAGTCTTGCAGGTAGCTGCGTAGCTGCTTGGTAAATTCTGGTCGTTGGTTAAATCGTTCGGTGCGAACGGGCTTGCGATCTTCATCGAGAGTCCAGCCATAATCACTGCTTAGACGCAATTTGCCTTGCCAGTCTGCTACTGAGACAATCAGCTGACTTGCAGGGCTGTTGTCTAGCTCTAAAACCCGAAATACATAATTAAACGTATTCTGGGTGGCTGCGGCAACGGTCGAAGGCTGACCGTATTTGAGGTTGAGGCGCGATCGCACTTGTTCTATTAAACCCGGTTGCTCCACTTCCTCCAAAGTTTTGACGGCTAAGGTTAGTGCGAAATAAAATTCTTCGACTGGAATAAATTCAAGCTGCATAGATAAGAGTCAGTTGTACCAGGAAAGCATCTTACAGCATCTGGTTACAGCATCTAGTTTTAACAGGTGCAGGGATCTGTGTAAGACAAAATCCTGAGCGACGACTTCACAAAATCGAGCCGTTGCTGCTGCAAAGTTACCTGGGGCATTGCTAAGCCAAATCCCTGCCCGTAATCTGCCCCTAAATCGCGGCAAAATTCAACATCTTCCCTGTCTTCAAGTCCCTCAGCGACAACTCGAATTCCCAAGTTATGAGCAGAATTCACTAAACTTTTGAGCATCACCTGCTTGAGAGAATGCTGGCTGCAACCATGTACCAATCGCCGATCTATCTTGATCAAATCGGGGCAAAACTCCATGAAGTAGTTGTCAGGCGAAACACAGGCGCACAAATCATCTACAGCAACTCCAAACCCCCGTTCTCTTAGGCGATTAATGGTTTTCAAGAGTTTTGGACAGCTGACCAACGCTTCCACTTCGGTTAATTCAAATACAATTTGTTCGGGCTGTAATCCCAGGTCGAGAATTAACTTGATGTTCTGCTCTAAGGATGCAGGATCTTTGCTGATTACATTGGGTAAGATATTAATAAAAAATGTTTGATGACTCTTGGTGTTAGCAATTGATTGTAAACAAATTGTCCGAGCCAGCTCATCAAACTCGTAAGCCAATTTTGTCGAAAGGGCTGCTTCAATTAATTGATAACCGCTGAAGTGTCCTTCGCGTTCGTCTTTGGCGCGTGCCAAACATTCATAAGCAATTATTTCGCCGGTTGATAAATTGAAAATAGGCTGATAGTGAAAAAATATTTGCTGCTTCGCTAAAATCTGAAAAAACCAAGCATATTTAACCGCCTGGGTAATCGTACTAATCGGTTGCGCTTTTAAAAAATCTCCTAGTAAATTTTGATAATCGCGTGACGATGTCTCAATAGAAGAATCCTTTTGCTCGGTTCGCGTTAGAAAAAAGCGTGAGGAAGCTTGACTGGTTTCTGAAAGGACTTGGCTGATCTTGACGAAAATACTAACCAGTTCACGATTATTTACAGTTTGATAGAGAAGCTGAGGCATGGCAGGAAGCTCCTGAAACCCAATGCTGGAAAGACAGCAGCTAGTTTCCTTGTCATCAGGTTGGATAACCAGATTAAGCGGATGAATCTGTGACATTACAGCAGAGACTACCAATATTTTTTTCTAAGGAATAAAGATATATCAAACCAGGAAATACCCTGTATCCATTGAAACTGTCTTCTGCCTGAGGGCGTAAGAGGTATTCCCAACGGTACTATAGGTTAGTTTTCAAAAAATGGGAAGCTCGTAGTAAACATTATGTGCTTATAGGCTGCGCTCAAATTGCCATGAGCCGTTTTAGGCAAAACTTTGCCATCCTCTGCGAACCCACAGGAGATGTTCCTACAAAATCATGCCGTAATCGGGCAATACCTTGATATAGGCACTCAAAAGTTTCATTTAGTACAGGGAGGTTTCTTGTAAATCGGCACACTAGGAGAGAGAACCGCCATAAGTTCGCTTCATGCTGCGCGTGAAGCGAAGCTATCACGACAGGGAATCGCTAACGTGTCGCTCTTTCCCAGATGCTTCGCTCATGCTAACAGACTCAAGCTTAGAGCTATACAAACTAAGCCTGCTTCAGTGAATCTTTATATATAGGGATTCTCGTTTGGATGCAGTAAAGTTTGATCCTGCTGCCTTTCACCGAAAAGCGGAAACAGGCATGGGGTAAGGTTCCGAGTGGATTGCACTCTTAATGAGAACTGCTATATCGTCTGCCTGCGCGGACTTTGTTTGAAGTACAGCCAAAGGTTGCTTTGATACGCTTACAGTCGTCGGCTATGCGTTGTAAGTCAAGAAGTCTGTTGTGGACAGACGAATGCGACTTTCGTCCCTACTGCTGGAAGTGCTAGCTTAGTGCATCGCTTCCATGAAGGGAATAGTGCTGGCGCGGCATTAGGTGAGTGACAGGAGAAGAGAGGATGCGATCGCATCCTTACTCTGATTATGTAGTTAACATTACAAAAACCAAAAAAGTGATCAGGATTGCATTGTAGATTGCATGATCGGCTGTACTTGCCTGAACTCCTGCTTCCTGAGCGATTTCTTCATTATTATTTTTTTTGAAAGACTGGTCATGTACAAATTTATAGCGACAAGCAAATAAAAAACCTGGAATAATCAGCAGAAAACCTGCATAAATAGGAATTCCTACGGTGATATGGACTAAACCAAAAGCTGTAGAATTCCCGATTATCTGCTTCCAGGTGTTAGCACCTTGACGAAAAATCTTTTCCTCCAATCCAGCCCAAAACGGAACCATTAAAATTAAACATATCCAAAATACAACCATCAAAACTTTTGTGTAATCAAAAGGGGGTTTCTGAGTCGTACTATTTGTCGGTACTGCTTTATAAGTCTTATTTGCAGCCTTTTCATTGGGTATCGCGCGAGGTTGAGTTGCAACATTTGCATTGGGTGATTGCTTGGGTTGAGTTACAACTTTTTCATCGGTTACAACTTTTTCATCGGGTGATTGCTTGGGTTGAATTACAAATTTTTCATCGGACGGTAAGCTTTCACTGGGGCTGGGAAGTTGAGAATTAATATTATCTGGTGGTGGAGGTTGAATGCTTTTAATCGTATCAAACGGTTGAAATATAATATTTCCAGAATTCCCGAAAACCGCACTAGCCCATCCCCATTGCATAAATTGGGGGACGTATGGGTTTACTACTGCAAATGTCGTTAAGGTAACAAAAAGAATAAAAGCTGCCCGGACATAACTTAAAATCCCACTTTTAAAATAAATTGCTAATACCCAACTTAATTGGGACTTGTTTTTCCAAATATCCCCTAAGATAAACCAAATAATTGCAACCGAAAATAACGTAGAAAATATTTGCTTAAAATTTGTTGCCCAAGGCGATTGAGCAGAACTGATGACAAAAATAAATGTTGCAATAAATAAAAACTGATACTTAAACGCATTGACAATAATTTTTAGATCGTTAAATAGGTGAGTCCTTTTTTCAGAATTTAATAAATGCGGAAAAATTTTACCTGTTATGAGCAAGCAGATGAGTTTATAGAATGCAGCCGACGCATATTCTGGCTTAAGTTGTAAGGCTTTCTCAAAGCTAGCGATCGCTTCTTGATAGCGATGTAATTTTGCCAGGATAAAGCCTCGACCATACCAGGCTTGAGGAAACCAAAATTCTTGACAATCTGGTTGAATTGTAGTAGCTTTTTCAAAGCTAGCCAGTGCTTCTTCATTCCGCCCTAAATTTACCAGTAATGAACCCCGATTGTACCAAGCTCGCTGATAGGCTGGATTGATTTCCAAAGATTTTTCAAAATTGCAAAGAGCTTCTTTGCGGCGTTTTGGTAAAGGTAGCACAGCCCCACGGGTACACCAGGCTTCATAGCCGTTTGGATTAATCTCTAAAGCTTTATCGCAGCTAGCGATCGCTTCTTTGCGGCGATTTAACTTACTCAGCACCCAGCCTCGCTTGTACCAGGCTTGATAAGATTCTGGTTGAATTTGCAAAGCCTGTTCGCAACTCGCTAGTGCTTCTTTCCCACGATTTAACATGATCAGTGCATGGGCGCGATCGCTCCAAGCTTCGGAATAATCTGGATTTAACTTTATCGCTTTGTCGTAGCAACTAACAGCTTCGTTGTAGCGGCTTAAATAAAATAAGGAAAGTCCATAGTTGTATAAAATTTTATCAGAATCCGGTTGAAGACCTAAAGCCTCTTGATAATGAGCAACAGCCTCTTTATACTTTCCTATTTCGGCTAATTTTAATCCTTCTTCAAACAGCAATAAGGCTTTGCGTGTAGTGCTTGTTTGCTCACCCTGATTTTTTTGATGGTGTGCTTCTGGAGTCAGATTTGAGTCGTGTTGATAATCTTCCTGAGAAAAATTTTCACCCTGAGTCATAGGAAGGGAACTCCAGATAGTAGACTGACTGTTGCAGCTGAGTTGGTTTAGGTTTACGCGATCGCATACTTTTCGGAGCGGAGCAAACCCCTCACACCCCCCTTCCCGCGGAGAGAAGGGGGTTTGGACTCTCCTCATCGCTAAAAACACTCGTCTTTTAGAAGTGGTTTAGGCAGAGGTAGAGAGGCAATGGAGAGAAGTGAACCGAGTAGTATTGCTAAGCGATCCTAGCCTACAGAGCTAAGTTGTCAATATCGC
>NZ_JACJOQ010000535.1:0-7878 GCF_014695635.1 Coleofasciculus sp. FACHB-712
GGCACCGATAGCGCTCCCCATCCCCGCAATGGCAAAGAAAGTTCCTGTGGCTGTGCGGGTTGCTATTCGGCTCTGCATGCTATGGAGTTATATGCAGAAGCTTTTGAGAGCGTTGATGCACTCGATAAACTTGAAGCTTTCGCCAGTTTCTATGGGCCAGATTTTTATCAACTCCCGCGCAATACCGAACAGATTACCTTGACCAGAACGACCTGGCGCGTTCCCGATGAATTGCCATTTACTGAATCTGGACTTGTGCCTTTACGGGCAGGTCAGGAGATGACGTGGCAAATGCTTGACGCTAGCATAGCTGAGGCTAATTGATTTAGGCAATCGTGTTATAGACACGCTATTCCTTAGGTTCGGAGCTGATGGGTAAAGGTAAGATAGGTACTGTGTCGAGAGGGAATTGCGATCGCATGATTGCGCTGTGCAAGGAGGGTGAAACCCTGCTCGCATGAAAAACTGCCAGACTGAGAATAGGATGAATTTCTGAGGTTCCCTGTGAAGCTAGAGAACATATTATTCCCCGTAGGAATCCTGGTAGTAGTTGCGATCGCATTTTTCGCCTACAGTGCTACCGCTGCTCCCTTGCCAGAAGGATTTCCCCCTCCAACACCAGAAGGGCAAATTGAAGTCAAACAATATCCCGCATACCGTTCTGCCACAGTTCGCTATTCAGGAGAACTCTCAATGGCAGCCAATAGAGCTTTTGACCCTCTTTATCGCCACATCAGCTCTAACAATATCTCCATGACGGCTCCGGTAGAAACCCGTTATCCAGTTAACACCCTAGAAGCCAGTGAGATGGGCGCATCCAATGAACGGGGTGAAGCGCTTGTTTCATTCCTCTACCGCAGCACTGACATCTACCCTTCTGAGATTGCACAAAACATTCAGGTAGAAGACATCGCACCCATGACAGTCGTCAGCCTTGGGCTAAAAGGCAGTTACGATTACTCCAGCTACCAAAAGAACATAGAGCGCTTACGAGAGTGGTTAGCGCAGCACCCGGAGTGGACTGTCGTCGGTTCACCTCGCCGCTTCTTCTACGATGCTCCCTATGTCCCCGAACCTGCCAAGCGCAGTGAAATCCAAATTCCAATTCGTCGGGTAGATAGCTAGCGAAAAGCAACGACCTCATAGTGTTCCACTGTTGGGAACGGGTCATAGAAGTGATGCAACAAGGAACGCCACTGTTGGTACTCTGGCGATTGTCGAAACCCAATGGTGTGATCTTCTAACGTCTGCCAGCGCACAAGTAGAATATAGCGGTTCGTGGTTTCTAAGCAACGTTGGAGTTCATGAGAAATATACCCTGGCATGGAGGCAATGATGGTTGAAGCTGTTTTAAAAGCCGCTTCAAACTCATTAACCCCACTGGGCTTAACATCAAGGATGGCAACCTCTAGTATCATGGGCTGGATGTTTTTACCACAGATAGTATAGTACAAGGTGCTATCAAGTAGCGGCGGCTTTCACAACATCGCTTTCTCTTCAGTAAGATTGGTGCAGTCGAGAGTGCATGAATGATACTCAATACATCATAAGTCCACTGAGGAAGGATTAACGTCATCGCAATTTCTTCTAGGGTGTGAATAATGCCCACTGCGATCGCAAGATTCAGCGTCAATCCTCCATAACAAAAGCCGAAGAGAGCGATCGCTCTAATATATCGCTCTTGTGTCACTCCAGGAAAATAAAAATAGTAGCCAATGGATGAAAGCCCTACTCAATGGACAATCTAGCGATCGCTTGCCTGATAGAAACTCATGTCATAGGCTCAAATGCTAAACCTAGCTTGGTGTAAGGGTTTCAGCTTTCGCTCAGGCGAGAGTGACAAAAGAGCGATAACAAGCGGTGAAAACGGGTATCATTCATCAGTAAAGAGACAAAGGCTGAAACCTATACATATCAATAATTCCAACTCAGAGTTGCCCCAGGTTGCACCAACCTTCTATTTTTGCCTAGTCCTAATCGGGTTGAGTGCAGCGCTGTTGATAAATTTGAGCTGCTTTATCTGTAGGATTGCGGCGCAGGCACTCAGCAAATAATTGTTCAGCATCTCTAAGCTTTTGCCAATGGTAGAGTAACAAAGCTTCTTCAAATAGCGTTCTCGTGGCTACCTTGCCCTCATAAGTCTCAGGCGGATCGGCATCGAAAACTTCAAAAATCGATACCGCTTTTGATTTTCCCTTAACTTTTACGCGATCGATAAGACGGATAGCATACTGGTTAGAATCTGGCAAAGACTGGAAAGTTTTGTGACTAATTAACAGCGAAATCCCATATTTTTTAGTCAAGCTTTCTATCCGCGAGGCTAAATTCACTGCATCGCTGATCACCGTGCTATCCATCCGGTTTTTTCCCCCAACCGTACCGAGTATTAAAGAACCTGTATTGATGCCAATGCCAATCTTAATCGGCACGTGTCCAGAAGCGGTGCGATGTTGATTGTATTCGGTAAGACGACGCAGCATATCAATTCCTGCTTTCACTGCATTATCTGCCTCGCCACTAAATAGAGCCATAATTGCATCGCCAATATATTTATCAATAAATCCTTGGTTTTCAATAATGGCTGGCTCCATGTGAGACAAATAGGAATTAATAAATTTGAAATTGTCTTGAGGGTTCATACTTTCCGATAAAGTTGTGAAGTCACGAATATCGGAAAAGAGTACCGACATCTCCTGTTGAACTTGGTCGCCTACTTTAACATCAATAATACTTTCTTTATTCAAGAATTGGAGGAATTGACGGGGGACAAAGCGCTCAAAAGCTTGGTTGAGTTCGGTGAGATTATTGTAGAGGCGGGCATTTTCAATGGAAATTGCTGCCTGAGAGGAAAGCAGATTTAAGAGTTCTACACGCTCAGAAGTAAAAGCCTCTGTGGTTAGATTATTTTCTAAATAGATAATTCCTGCCAGTTTACCTTGATGTTGGAGAGGGAAGCACAAGATTGATTTAGGCTTATGTACTTTGATATAGGGAGAATGAGCAAATTTAGGGTCATTAGCAGCATCATTTAAGACTACACTTTCCTGCGTGCGAGCCACATAGTTAACAATTGTGTGAGACATTAGAACTTTATCCTCAGGTTCCCATATAGACTGGACGGGGATGGACTGCAACACAGTCACGCCATGTTTATCCGCAGATCCTTCAGCTTCAATTAGCAATTTTCCCTTCTTTTCCAGAATCAAAAAGCCCGTTTGCGCTCCGGCATTCTCAATAATAATCCGCATCAATTTTGCCAGTAATTTATCTAGCAGAATTTCTTCAGATAGAGTTTGCGAAGCTTTCATGATTGCGATCAAATCCAGTTCAGAGGAAGTGCTACTTCCTGTTGTGGTAGGCGGCGTAGATAGCTTAGTGCTAAGTGTTCCCCTGTTCGAGGGCTTTCTTTGTAATAAGTGAGGATAGCGCGTATCTAAATCGTTAACTTTAGCTGTTGCACCCCAGCGGAGATAGCAATAACGGGCATCTTGCATATAGACTTGCGCGATTTTATCTTGATCTAAAGCGAGATAAAACTTAGCGGCGAGTTCGTGCGCTAGTGCTTCTTCATTGATGTATTCATGTTCTTTAGCAAGAGCAATAGCTTTTTTGTAATAGTCCATTGCCACAACTTCTGACCCTTGAACTCGGTGCCGTTCTGCTTCTACAAGATAAAATTTATGTAAATGATTCATTGGGGCATGATGCGCCCATTTTTTAAGTTTTTTCTGGTTAGATTGTACCTTTCGAGAAAGGCGTTTTTGCTGAAATTTTGAGGGAGAAGAAGACACGACCACTCTTGCAAGCGAATCGTAAAAGTAAAATAACGTAGTCGTCAACATCCCGGCTGCACTATCTATATATTTTTCCGCTAGTGCCGCATTGTCTAACGCTTCCTCATACTCTCCAAATAGGTAACAGAGTGTCAGTTTTTCAAGATATGTATGAAAAAGTAGGGTTTGATCATTTGCCTCAAGATCAAGGGGCAGTCTTTTCGATTCGTCATAAACATCACCAATTAAACGGCAGGGATTTTTCGATTGCCCCATCAGATTCAGAACCATCTGCCGATTTAGATTAATGTAATGAAAGTTTCGCTCTTGCTTTAATTTTTGGATAGTGTCACTGTATTTGGCTGCCTCCCGCTCAACAACAGCTAACTCTTGCCCCATGCAATAGGAATTGTAGGAGTTCCACAATATGGAATATGTCCCATATTCTAAATCTCCTGTTTCTAGTCCGCTCGAGTAGGCGAGCAGTAAAGGCTGTAATGTCTGCCTTCCATGCTCCTTCCAATGCCTGATAAAGTAATTAACAATAGCGACTGTTTTCGCTTTTACTTTCCTAGCATTGAGCCGCTCTAATAGACTTAAAGCTAGATTGCCAAATTTATAGCCGGATTCAATGTCTCCTAATACTCCGCAAAGAATCAACCCATAAGCTGCATACATCACTGCTGAGAAGGAAGCATTACCGTATTTGACCGATATATTGATACCTTTAAAAATAACCAGCGGTAATAAATTAGGAGCCGCTATATAGGAAGCAGAACTTACAATCGCTAGAATACGAATTGCTGCCAAATTATCAGGAGCAGTCATTTCCGGTAATTCGATTAAGTCCTCAACTCGTTTCCCCAGCAAGGCTAACTTTGTCCCCATCAAACCGAGTAAGATATCTAAGTTACTGGGCTTGTTAGGCAAACTTACTCCTAACAGCTTCAGAACTGTTAGTCCAGTATCGACTGCTTGTAATGGCTTGTTCTGCGTTAGATAAGCAGAGATTTTAACTTCATAAACTTTCACCTTATCCAGTAGTGCTTTGCCCTGTTGCAGCACGACTGGAACTAATCTCTCCATTTCATCGAATTGACCGCACAAATAGGCAGCTTCTGCGGCTTCTACATACAGAGCAAGTGTAGTATCGTACTGCGTCTGCCAACTTGACCCCCCTTCACTTCCCACGCCAGTTGCTACAACGGGGGAGACCCCCGCAACGCACTGGCTCCCCTTGCTAAGGGAGGACTCAGAAGGGTTCAACAAATCTAAGCCGACTGTTAGGTAGGTAAGGGCGGGTTGATAAGCGGCTGAGGCTTTTGCTTTCTTGCCAGCTATTAGGTTTAACTTTGCCAATTCATCTCGTTTCTGCTGGTTTTCGAGCAGGTTGCTGCCGAAATTCAATTGATTGACAATATCAAAGATTTTTTCCTCTTGCTGCCGGGGTGGGGTACTATTCAGCAGCAGTTGACCGATTTGCAGATGGTAGGCTTGCTTGCGGTGTGAGGGAATGAGAGAATAGGCGGCTTGTTGGATGCGATCGTGGACAAACCTGTAAGCTACCTTAAATTCATCCCCATTTCGGTCTGTTTGCAGAAATTTGTAATCATCTCCCACTGGAACAATTAGACCTTCTCGCACGGCTGACCAGAGCTCGGAAGCCGTTTCTTTTTGCGGCTTTTCACCTACACTTGAGAGAGTTTTTAAATCAAATTGGTTCCCGATACAAGCAGCCGTTTTTAATACTTCTTGCGTCAGTTCTGGTAGTTTTTGAATCTTTTGAGTCATCAACTCAACGACATTATCAGTAATACCTCGTGCTTGAATTTGATCTAAATTCCACTGCCAACTGCTACTGATAAAATCGAAATCTAATAGGTTTTCTGTATAAAGCGACTGGAGAAACTCTTTCAGGAAAAACGGATTACCCTGAGTTTTGGCAAGCACTAATTCGGCTAATGGCTTTGCCCTTTCAGCGTCGCACTTAAGCGTATCAGCAATTAATTGATTGATACAAGTTAAATCTAACGGCGAGAGCAAGATAGAATTTACAGTTGCTCCAGATTTTTGAATGTCTGATAAGGTTATTTTTAAGGGATGGGCTGCACTAACTTCATTATCCCGATATGCCCCAATCAGCAGTAGATACGAAGTATCTACATCGGTCATCATTAGCTGCATTAATTTCAGAGTAGCGATATCTGCCCACTGTAAGTCATCTAGAAAGATAACTAAGGGATGCTGTTGTTGACAAAAGACGTGAATGAAGTTTTGAAAGACTAAGTTAAACCGATTTTGGGATTCACTTGCTGCTAGCTCTAGGACGGCTGGTTGCTTGCCAATAATCAGTTCGATTTCGGGGATAACATCAATAATAATTTGTCCGTTTACTCCTAATGCTGATACGAGTTTGTCACGCCATAGGTGCAGTTGTTCAGACGTTTCAGTTAGCAGTTGTCGAACTAATTCTCGAAATGCACTGACGATAGCACTGTAAGGAATATTTCGCTGGAACTGGTCAAATTTACCAGAAATGTAATAACCGCGTCGTTCAGTAATTGGTTTATAGATTTCTTGAACTAATACTGATTTACCAATCCCGGAATATCCAGCAACGAGCATAAGTTGGCTAGTACCATGAGTGATTCGCTCAAAAGCTGCGAGTAACGTTTCAATTTGAGTTGACCTACCATAGAGCTTTTGCGGGATTTGAAATTTATTAGAAATATCCTGTTCACCTAAAACAAAATCTTCAATTTTCCCATCTGTTTCTAGTTGCCTTAGACATATCACCAAATCATCTCTAATGCCTAGAGCATTTTGGTATCGTTCCTCGGCTGTTTTCGCCAGGAGTTTCATCACGAGTTCTGAAACGACCAGAGGAATTTCGGGATTAATTATATGGGGTGGGATGGGTTGTTTAGCAATATGACAATGAACCAACTCCATTGCATCGATAGCATCAAAAGGCAATTGGTTTGTCAATATTTTATAAAAGGTAACTCCGAGCGAGTAAAAATCAGTGCGGTAATCGATTGCTCGATTCATCCTGCCTGTTTGTTCGGGAGAAATATAAGCTAACGTTCCTTCTAAAACATTAGGGCTTTTTAAGGCAGTGTTTTCCCTGGACAAGACTGTGGACAAGCCAAAGTCAATAATTTTTAATTCTCCGGTTTGAGGGTTTAAAACAATATTGGACAGGTTAATATCTTTATGGATAATGTTTGACTGATGAATTCTTCCCAGAGTTTCAGCGATCTGAATGGCGTTTTGGAGAAATTCTAATAAGGTAAACTGTCTTTTTTCTAGTAATCTTTCTAAAGATTGCCCACCGAAATCCTCTAATAGCATTACCAGTGTGTTGTTATGTCTTCGTAGCTCGTGAGCTTTAACAACTCCCCCTAGTTCAAAGCTGCGAGTGATTTCATATTCCTGCTGGTAACGGAAAAGTTCGGCAGGGGTTGGATAGTCTTCTTTGAGGACTTTCAGAATCAGCGGTTGGTTATCTTGTTCTCTAATTCCCCGATAGACCAGGGAATTGGCACTTTCATAAATTTGGGCTAAAACTTTAATTCCAGGAAGTTTAATCATGTTCGGCTATTCATCTTTGACAGTTATGAACCTTACGGGCGATGGTCAACGACTCCTGATGGTACTCAATCGCCAAGGCATAGAGTTGCCCAGGGAAGCGTAAACATTTCGCCAATTACCCAATGCTGCCCTCTCACCTTAGCGATCTTTAATCTCTCGGTAGATCATCAATGTCTGTTGACAAGCCTCAAGGCTTCTTGAAATTGACTTGTCTGACTCTAGTGATTTCTTTGCTCCAACAACTTAGTATCGCAGCCAACAGGCTAGTATTTTTTCTAATATTCATCTAAGGATCGAGGATATATCGCTCTTTTATCACTCTCACCGGAGCGAAAGCTGAAACCATTACAGCAAGCTAGTTTTAGCATTTGAGCCTATGACATGAGTTTCTATCAGGCAAGCGATCGCTAGATTGTCCATTAAGTAGGGCTTTCATCCATTGGCTACTATTTTTATTTTCCTGGAGTGACACAAGAGCGATAACTGCGATCTCTCTTGAAAATAGGGGTCA
>NZ_JACJOQ010000536.1:0-11121 GCF_014695635.1 Coleofasciculus sp. FACHB-712
CGCTCCTGTCGAATTTCGGCGAAAAGCAGCGATATCCATCCGCACAGGTTGCTGTTGTATCTTCAGAGCCAGCGTCATCCCACTAGAAGCATTCCCCAAGTTATTCAGTTCCGGCAGGGGTTTGTATTCTACAACTTCTAGTCCCTGGTATGCTTTGAGTCTCTCCCGCAGTAGGCTCAACATCTGTTGTTGCTTCTGAGGGTTCTGCATTTCTTGCAGACCCGCATCAAAATTAGCTTGTTCGGGCTGATTTGGCATATTTCCAGTGAAGCCCAAAACGATTTGGTAGTTCTCCGGATTAACGAAAGCAAAGAAGTTCTCCGGCTTCATGTTCGCTTGCGTTAGTTGTTGTCTGAGAACATCCAATTTGGAGGCAATCTCAACGGCTACATCCGGTGGGAGTTCCTGAAACCCAGCAGGCAAATCTTCTAAAGTCAGCTTTACCTCAGACGACGCTGGTTGAGTGGTCGGTGCTGGGGAGGCTGCGGGGGAGGCTTCTGAAGCTGGTGCGGATGGAGCGACTTTTGGTTCTGGGGCGGGTGTTTGGACAGGTGCTTCTTGGGCAACAATAAGGGGAGTGGCGAACGTAGATTGAAAAGAGCCACCAACGCAAAGA
Source organism: Coleofasciculus sp. FACHB-712 (assembly GCF_014695635.1). NCBI lineage: Bacteria > Bacillati > Cyanobacteriota > Cyanophyceae > Coleofasciculales > Coleofasciculaceae > Coleofasciculus > Coleofasciculus sp. FACHB-712. The sequence continues at coordinate 617 of NZ_JACJOQ010000536.1, forward strand.
GCGCCGGTTAACAGGCTAAGTGTCAAAGTTACTTTTTTTAGCACAGGTTGAACTTTACGCTGATTTCAAAACAGAGCAGGCAAATCGATCGTCAATTACCAGGATAGGCGAACCACCACCGGAACTTATTGGGAATCCCCGCCGAATGCTGACTCGCTTTCGCCGTAAAATCTTAAAATAAATTCAATTTTGCCCAGCCTGCTTCAATTTCATGTCCATCTAAGACCCCAGAATTACTATGCCCATCGGCTATCTTGCTCTTGTTCTCCATGCCCACCTGCCCTTCGTGCGGCATCCTGAAAGTGACTACGTTCTGGAAGAAGAGTGGCTGTTTGAAGCCATCACCGAAACCTACATTCCTCTGCTGCACGTATTTGAAGGCTTAAAGCGGGACGGCATTGACTTCAAGATCACCATGAGCATGACACCGCCTTTGGTGTCGATGCTGCGCGATCCGCTACTGCAAGAGCGCTACGATGACCACTTAGCGAAACTGGAAGAACTCGTTGAACTAGAAGTTGAGCATAATGCGAATAACGGTCATATTCGCTATCTTGCCGAACATTACGTTCATGAATTTAGCGAGATTCGTCAAACCTGGGAACGCTATGACGGCGACTTGGTAACGGCGTTTAAGCAATTTTTAGATAGTAACAACCTGGAGATCATCACCTGCGGCGCAACGCACGGCTACCTGCCGCTGATGAAGATGTATCCTCAGGCAGTCTGGGCACAAATTCAGGTCGCAGTAGAACACTACGAGCAAAACTTTGGGCGTCCTCCTAAAGGGATTTGGTTGCCGGAATGCGCCTATTATGAAGGGTTAGAGCGGATGCTCGCTGATGCGGGATTGCGCTACTTCCTGACGGATGGACATGGTATTCTCTACGCCCGTCCCCGTCCCCGCTTTGGCTCTTATGCACCCATCTTTACAGAAACCGGAGTTGCTGCCTTTGGTCGAGATCACGAGTCTTCCCAACAGGTGTGGTCTTCGGAAGTAGGCTATCCCGGTGCGGCGGAATATCGGGAATTTTACAAAGATTTGGGCTGGGAAGCGGAATACGAATACATTAAGCCCTACATCATGCCCAACGGTCAGCGCAAGAATACGGGCATCAAATATCACAAAATTACTGGGCGCGGTTTAGGGTTGGGCGATAAGCAACTTTATGACCCTTATTGGGCGCGGGAAAAGGCTGCTGAACACGCTGCTAACTTTACCTATAACCGAGAGCGGCAAGTTGAGCATTTGCACCACATTATGCAGCGTCCGCCAATCATTGTTTCGCCTTACGATGCGGAATTGTTTGGTCACTGGTGGTACGAAGGTCCTTGGTTTATCGATTATCTGTTCCGCAAGTCTTGGTATGACCAAGGCACGTATCGGATGACGCATTTGGCTGATTATTTACAAGAGAATCCTACGCAGCAAGTCTGCCGTCCTTCTCAGTCGAGTTGGGGTTATAAAGGCTTCCACGAGTATTGGCTGAATGAAACGAACGCATGGATTTACCCGCACTTGCATAAGGCAGCAGAGCGGATGATCGAGCTGGCGCGGCGGGAACCAGCGGATGAGCTGGAGTGGAAAGCGCTTAATCAAGCGGCGCGGGAAGTGCTGCTGGCACAATCTTCTGACTGGGCGTTTATTATGCGAACCGGAACGATGGTGCCTTATGCGGTGAGAAGAACGCGATCGCACTTGATGCGCTTCCACAAGCTCTACGACGAAATCAAAGATGGCAAAATCGACAGCGGTTGGCTAGAAAAAGTCGAGGAAATAGACAACATCTTCCCCGAAATCAACTATCGCGTCTATCGACCTCTTTAATTCAATTAAAAATTACCAGGGGCTGCCGACTAAGGTAAAGGCAGCCCAATAGTAGGGGTGCGATAGATTCACGTTCTGAATTCCTGCCAGTTCTGGCGGCAGGGATATCTCCCCTCTGGAACTGTACAACTGACCATTTTGCAGACGTACCTTCCCTTGCACCATCCCTATCTGAGCTTGCCTGAGTGCCTCTGCTTTAATCGGCGCAGTTTTCAGTTGCCCATAAAACTCGGTCATCAGTGCTAAAGTTCCTTCATCGCTGACAGACCACAAACTGGCGATCGCAGACTTCGCTCCAGAGTTAACGGCTAACCCCGCAAAGCCTAATTCTGCTTGTTTATCGCCGAGAGCAGTTCTACAAGCACTCAGGACTAACAGTTCCACGGGTGGAGAGTTCCACCGTAATTGCCGCATCTTATCCAATGTTAGTTTCGCGTCCCATAACTGAACGTAGGAGTTGCTCGGTTCTCCCGGCTCGAAGAAGGCATGAGTCGCCAGGTGAATAATTTTATAGGGTTCTGAAGCGCGTTGCGATTGCAGATTCGCCAGGGTGAATTGTTGGTTTAAGAAGAATTTACCCTGCCATAGCTTTTGCGCGATCGCAGATAACTCCACTGGCACCGCAGGCAAGGGAGTTTGCTCCTTGAATTTTGACGCACCCATCGCCAGAACTTGCGAATTCTTTAGAGAGACATAGAGGGTATCTGTCAATTTGAAGGCAGGAATGCGCCCAATATTATACTTTTCCACCAGAAACTTTTGCCCATCATGGAAAGCTGCCAGCGGTATAGTCCGCAGACCAGCACCCACACAAAAGATTAGCGTGTCTATCTTATTTGTTTTTAAATCTGCCTCCAGTGGCGCAATAATCCACTGATATAACTGCTGCGCTGCTGGCAGATAGCGGGTACTATTCCGCTGTCTGGGATCTACGATGTTTTCTCTAAACTTTGCCGCTTCTTTGAGCAGGATTTCACTCTTTGCTTCCGGGATGCGCTTGTGAATCGGTTGATTCCCCGGAGTAATCAACACCAGTTCTAGTTGTTTGGCTCTAGGCACTACATAAATTAGAGCAGGCTTTTGACCCGTTTGAACCGCGATTTTGCCTAGAGTATCGGCGACATCCTTTGCTGTAATTGACTCGTCGGAGAAATTGAGCCGAAAGTAATCTTCATATTGTTTTTCCCACGTTTGCTCAATTTGCGGCACTATCTCCGTTAAATTTTCTCGGTCGAAAGCGTTGTCTAATTTGGTGGGGGTAGCAGCTTGTGCCAGAAGAATCTTCCCTTCCGCACCAGATACGGTGGCAGTAGTATTGGGTGCTGGAATGATTGCTTGTGCCTGTACCCGTTCTGTGCTGATTCCCACCAGGTGTAGTACTGCTAGCAACAAGCTAACACTACTCACGATTGATTTCATAGCGGCCTCGCTAATTTTGAGATGACTGGAAGATTAAGCTTAAGCGATGCACTTCACGAGTGGATATAGATAGTGTTAGCGCATATTTTTTCGAGTAACAGCAAAGACAGCCAAAGTTCTACTATTTGGGAGCATTTCAATTGTAAAAATTTACATAGAAGGGGTTCTATCCTCTCTTTAAGCATCGCAAATAGGATTTCTCCCTTCCCTTCTCGCTCTATTCCCTCGTTTTCCGGAGAGAAGATAAGAAATATAGCAACATCTGAGTTGCGTAGATGCCACTCTCCGGGACACGGCAATACCGTATCCCTAGCTCATTCCAGGCTAAGTTTGAAAAAAACTGGTAAATTCTTAATCTATCGCCGAACAATTTGGTGCAATTGTTCCACTTCATCTAAGATTTTATCCATTCCGGCTTCGGCAATGCCTTTGACGTAGTTAATTTTGATTTCTTCTAACATATCTACAAGTAAAGATTCGATTTCCTTAAAGTTGTCTTTTTTCTGTAATTCTACCTCTAAAGCTTTTCCAAAGTTATCAATTAACCGAGTCGTTAATTCTGTCCCGACTGGATCTTCAACTGCTTTCAGGGCGTTGCTGTAAGCAGTTTGAGATAAATTTTTAGCGAGATTTTCACTAATCTGGCTAGGTAAACGGCTCAAACCCGGAATATTTTGGAATTGCTGAAAAACCGGAAATTGATTGAGACTACTTTCTAGACTGTGATGTACTAAAGCTTCTAAATCAGGCTGAATTTTGGGGAGAACATTATGGACACTGAGGTTAATCAGGCGGGTTGCGATCGCTTGCACCTCATTAGTGTTATTGATATTAATATAGGGGCGGCTATTCCCCGGATGAAACAGCCTGCGTGCGAGATCGCCGCGTTGAATCGCTCCTTGCATTTGGTTAATTACCTGTATCCCCATAATTTCAGTCAATTCTTCAGCGAAGTTAGCTACAAAATCATGGTTAATTTGCTGCCGTACAGGCTCAAAATTTAGTAATTCAGATTGATAGAGGCGAACCATTACCGGAATGACTCGCAGCCACCGCCACAAGGGTAGCAGCAAAAACAGGTCATACCATCGCCGCAGCATTCCCTGTAGCCAGCTAAAGTTAGGATATTGGCGTCTGATATAGAAAGTGCGAACCAAAAATTCTAGAGCGAATAAAATTGTAAACGGTAAGTCAAGCAACCAAAATTCATCAAAAAATTTTCCATTGATTCCCAAACTGCGATAGTAGTTAGTCTGAATCAGAGGGCGAGTTTCTGTATTAAAGAAGTTGAGTTCTTGCTGCCAACCGGCTTGGGAAAGATAAGCTTGACTCCAAAATTGATTAAAGGCTTGATGGGCAGATTCTTTCCCCACGCGATCGCGCACTTGATTCTTAATTTTTTCTAAAGCACCGCTTTTCTTCGCCAGCGCAAATGGATTATCCTCAATCATTTCATTACTGCGGCTACGCAAGTCCTGTAGCAAGCTTTCTACCTCTGCTGACTCTAGCCCAGTCTGCATCACTTGCTGTTCCAGTTCGTTCACCCGATTGAGATAAGCCTGTGTTTCTCGATGCGGTTCAATTCCTTTAATTGGATCGTACACCTGAATCAGACTGGGAATTTCCCGAAGGTAGAAATCACGCCAGGGTATATAACTGAGGTCAAACAACACTAAAACAAAGTTGATCGTGGCAATGATTGCCATCAATCTCTCAAACCAGCGGTGGCGGCGGACTGGAGGCTTTCTAATCGCGAGTGTTGATTGCATAAGTCTGTACAGTGAGTCTATTCCTTAAAAAAGTATGGAATTCTCTCGAAAAACTCGCAATCTATACTAAGAAAGTTGACGAATTGGTAATACTTTGGCTGCCATCAGGCAAGATGAATCCGGTTCATCGGGCTTTATTATAGTTAAAATTCCTCATAAATCCGGGATGATTGGGGGGTTAGGGGAAACCTCCAGCATCGTGTTAAAAAAGAGTATGGTTATGATTCAGCGATAGTGTACGGAAGGGCTGTTCGCATGAAACGGTATGCCACAATGATTCTGTTTTTGGTTATTCCAGTTGTCAATACAGCCAAATTTAGTGCCTAAGATGAGGTGGAAGTGACGATCATCACAAACCTGGACAGCGATTGTCACATTTAGGCACCTCTTTCATCACAAGACCGGATTAACCAATCGCTAATATTGGAGACATCTGCAATTTTTCAGTCAGATATAAGTGAGGGGAAGGCTATGAAAATTATCTTAACAATTCGGTGGTTAGTTCAAATAATTGTTTTGCAATTTATTACTTTGTGCGTGGCATCCATACTGCTGCTTTGGTTTGCCAGATCCGGCTGGTAATCGGTATCCTGCTATAACTCTGTCAGCGAGTCTAGAATGGGCGTAGTAAGGATTTCCTTTTGCCAAATATGGGCACCACTCTAGGCACACTTTTAGTTTTCTTTTTCGTTCTAGCAGCTTCTGGACTTAAACTAGATCGAGAATACGAACGCGGCGTCATCTTTCGACTGGGTCGAACAAAGGGCGTTATGGGGCCAGGGATGTATTGGATTATTCCCTGGATCGATCAAAAAATGCAGATCGATGTCCGCACAAAAACAGTGAATATCGAACCCCAAGAAACTGTTACGGCGGACAGCGTGACGATTAAAGTAAATGCTGTTCTTTATTACCGAATTCTTGACCCGTCAAAGGCTATCAATCGGGTTGAAGATTACAATATGGCGGTTTACCAAATCGCCTTGACGACTTTACGGAATGTAGTAGGTCAAAATATCCTGGATGATGTCTTACAAAGCCGCGATAAGATTAACACCAAAGTCCAAGAAATAGTCGATGAAATCACAGAACCTTGGGGGATTGTGATTGAACGGGTGGAAATGAAAGACGTGGAAATTCCCCTAGCGATGCAACGGGCAATGGCAAAAGAAGCGGAAGCTATTCGAGAAAAACGAGCCAGGCTCATTAAAGCGGCGGCGGAACAGGAAGCTTCAATTAAGCTAGCAGAAGCTTCGCAAATGATTATGAAGAACCCCGCTGTATTGGAGCTGCGACGTCTACAAATGCTGACAGAAATTGGGGCAGAAAATAATACGACGACAGTGATTATGATGCCGTCCGATATCATTCAAGCAGCAAAGAATTTGACCACTGGAATCTCGAATGGCAATCAAGCCGAGGTACGTCCTTTTCAACCAGAGGTCATTTTTACCGAGAAGCCAGTTCCGGATGACGCCCTCTAAGCCCTGTCATTAGCTGCAAAGCAAAGGTCTTAACGGGACGAATTCGCCGCAGCATCCATAAACCTAAGCGGCGAATTGCCACGACTGGCAACCAATTATTAGAAAACATCCGATCGAGGAAATCGGTAAAACCTAAAATGGTCAGGTTTTCTTGTTTACGCCAGTGTTCGTAACGTTTAAGTACCTGTATATCCCCGATATCTTCCCCTAAATTATGGGCAGATTTTAAAACTTGAGCGATCGCTGCTGCATCCCGAATCCCCAAATTCATGCCTTGTCCCGCTACCGGATGGCAACAATGGGCAGCATCGCCAATCAGGGCGAGTCGGGGAAGCGTGTAGCGATCGCTTTGCATCAATTGCACCGGGAAAACATAGCGATCGCCTTCTAGTTCTAGACGCCCCAACAGTCCAGCAGTGCGTCGTTCCAGTTCCGCCAAAAACTCTTTTTCGTCAATTTCCTTCAAAGCTTTCGCTTCTGTATGCGGGGCAGTCCAAACAACTTGGCAGCGGTTCCCCGGTAGCGGTAGAACCCCCATCGGGCCACTAGGCCAAAAGCGTTCGTAGGCGATATTCTGGTGGGGTTTTTCTGGTTTAATCGTTGCCACCACACAGGATTGCCAGTAATGCCATCCTTGGGTGCGGATACCAGCGGCTTCGCGGATGGGCGATCGCGCCCCATCCGCCGCTACCAGCAAGCGCGTTCTGATTTTGGATGTTTGCTTCCCCTGATCGCCCCCGCTGTTTGAGGGGGGATTGGGGGGGATCTCCGAGGCTTGAGAAGATTGAATTTTAGAGTGGGGGATCTCCCCTCTGACAGCAATTTCGATCTCTACCGCGTCAGCTTGATAGTCTGCACTTACCACTTCCGCCGGACACAACCAAGACACATTCGGGCAATCTCTCAAGCTATCCTGCAAAGCCGTCAGCAGCACCCGATGTTCCGCCCCATACCCTAGCCTTTCTGTCCCTAAATCTTGGGGAGAAAATTGCACGATGCCAGGATAATCGGCGTCAGATAAGCGAATTTGTTGAAATGCATTGATTTGAGGCAGTATTTTATCCCAAACCCCCATACCCTCGAAAATGCGCCCCGACATGAGGGAGATGGCATAAGCGCGTCCGATGGCAACAGCAGCAGACTGGGGCGATCGCTCAATTAACGCTACCCGCAGCCCAGAATCTTTTAAGGCACAAGCGAGAGTTGCCCCAATAATTCCACCGCCCACAATCGCTAAGTCGTAGTCAAAGCCTTGCTGGGCTGCCGATGTCTGCGGCGACGAAATTGTTTGAACGGTCTGTTCCAGCGCCATTGTTAACAAAATTAGTCAAAACAATAAGAATATTTACTATTGTGACGCGAACAGATGGAGCAATCAAGTTGAGAAGCGCGATGTCTAGTAAACAACCGAATCCCCAGGCTCTTTCCTTGCCCTTGGTGGCTGGGAATTCGGTTTTTGGACGCCAACAAGTATTGGGTTAGGGAGAGGACAACACACCGATGCTCTGGATGCAGTTTGGTAGAATAAAAAATTACCCCACTAATTGCTTTGCACTTAGTGGGGGATGCATAACGAGGAAGCTTGCTAAAGGTTAGGCATCTGAAGTAGCTTCCTCTTTCTTATTAGCGGTCTCTAGAAGAGATGTTTTGAAAATCGGTGCAATGTTTAAGACTGATTTCATACTCTCAAAGGGCACAACTTCAGACTACTTAGCACCCATTTCGATTACAGCACTGCGGGTGAAATTAATCCGCTCTTCAAAGTCCAGTTGCTTGATTTGAGCAACAAAATCGTTGGTTTCTTCGGGCAGTTGATAGTCAGAAGGCACCGTAATGATTTCACCTTTGTCCATGCCTTGTGCTAACCGCAGCCACACATCCAGCTTAGAGCTAGAACTTACAGCTTTATAGGCACGGCTAATATCAGTATCGGCTCGTGAAGCGATGTCGCGTTGCGCCTGTAGCTGTTCTTCCTTGGGCATTGCCAGGATTGCATGGTACAAGGCGGCAGCTTCTTCTTGGGCAGAAGTGGCATTTGCTGGTGTCAGTTGGTCTTTGATGTCGAGGTAGCCGAACCACAGGATAGCAAGCTGAGTATCTACATCAAAGCCCTGAAACTTTTGTAAGGCTTGTTTGCTGGTGTCGTTGGTAGTAAATGTCATTTATGAATCTCCGATTGTTTTGCTTTAATGACAGCTCAGGGAACTGAGCCGCTGAAACAAGTTCGTTTTGCCTCAATATTAAGATTTAATAAGCTGGCGACCGGAGATTAACCTCGCTTAAGACAGAGATAGCGATCGCGCCTGAAGACGGATGTAGAGACACGCGATCGCTCTTAAGGCAGGGAAAACAGAATTCCCATCAATTAGCCATTCACTAAACTCAGAGACATCAGCTCATCCGCCATCTCGAAGTTAGCGGTAACGTTTTGCACATCATCGAGTCCTTCTAGGGTGTCAATCAATTTGAGGAGCGATCGCGCCTGCTGTGAATCGCCAACTTCCACCGTATTGTTAGGAATCCAGCGCAGTTCCACCTCGGTGACTTTAAAGCCTTTCTCCTTTAAGGTTCGCTCTAGGTTCTCCAAATTTGCCACAGAGGTAAACACGTCGGCTCCCTCCGTATCCTCCTCCTGTGTCAGTTCGTAGGACTCAGCGCCCCCTTCCAGGGACGCCTCCAATAGCTCCTCTTCGTCAACCACGCCTTGCAGGATACAGACACCTTTCTGCTCAAACATCCACGAGACGCAGCCTGTTTCACCGAGATTACCGCCATTTTTGCTAAAAGCTGCTCTCAAATCAGCCGCGGTACGATTGCGATTATCCGTAAGCGCTTCCACCAAAATCGCCACGCCGCCGGAACCATAACCTTCGTAGCGAATTTCTTCTAGCTGAGCGCCATCTGCACCCCAAGTCCCCGCACCTTTCGCGATCGCTCGTTCAATATTCTCATTCGGAATCCCAGCCGCCTTCGCCTTATCAATCGCCGTGCGGAGTTGAAAATTACCTGCTGGGTCTGGTATACCACTGCGAGCTGCCACAATAATCGCGCGAGCTAGCTGAGTGAAGGTTTTGCCCTTCACTGCATCCACTCTCGCCTTCTGACGCTTAATATTTGCCCACTTACTATGTCCAGCCATAGACTGAAATTATTTATACGATCGTCCAAACATAGGATAAACAAAAATCAACCGTACTTCATACCAAGCCTATCCGCTTAGGAGGATGCCTGAAAAGTCATAATCGAGACGCTTAAACGGTAGAGATCCCCCTAAATCTCCCGATAAATTGGGGGTCTTTGAGAAACTTATCCCTTCTTTTTAAGGGGGACTGGGAGGATAAAATCAACTTTTGACACTTCTCAGACATCCTCTTAATCTTGTTTCTATACCCTGCGTAGCCAATAGCTAAAGCTTTACTTTAAATCAATCAAGCAGATGTTTTAGTTTAAGCAAGAAAATTATAAGTGTAAAAAATATTTGCAAAAAACAATTGTTTTTAAGCAAAAAGATGGCTTTTAGTCGCTGATGATGAGTATTTTAAAGCTGTTTCGGTTCAAAATTGGGCATTCAATTATGTCAGTTGGATTTAACGGGTCTAGTAATTTTTTCCAAAACCTGTGGAGTTTTTTGAGCCGGGGGTTGCTATTAAGCATTGTTCTGTTAGGATTGGCAGGATGTCAGCTACAGTCGGGGCGTTCGGAAGCCGCGGATGTCATCCGACTGACGTTGTGGCAAGGGGTGAATCCGCCGCCGAATCGGGATGTGTTGCAGTCGCTGGTGGACAAGTTCAATCAGGCGCATCCGAAGATTCAGGTGGAATCCCTTTATGTGGGACAAGCGGATCAGCAGTTACCGAAGATTTTGGCAGCGGTAGTGGGAAATGCGCCGCCGGATCTGTTGTGGTTTAACGCAACGCTGACGGGTCAGTTAGTAGAATTGGATGCGATCGCGCCTATGGAAAATTGGCTGGCGCAATCCCCCGTCCGCGACGAAATTGACCCCGC
>NZ_JACJOQ010000537.1:0-6471 GCF_014695635.1 Coleofasciculus sp. FACHB-712
ATTTGAATTCCGGTCATGACGGCGTAGTTAAACACAGAGCGATCGAGAATATTTAAGAGGGCTTCGACATCGTCGGAAATAATTTTAGATGCCAACTTTGTAATCTCTATCAAATCGGGTTTGTCCCCATAGGTAAGGGCTGAAAGAATTTTCTGCCGGATAATTGTTTGTTCAATATCCTGCATATCCATTTCTAGTTTCAGATGACCAGATGCCAATTCTTTGACGACTGTTTCTAATGCTCCACAAGCATGGGAAACTTTTTGAACACCATCTCGATAAACCTTACCAATATCACCATGTCTAGAAATAGCGATATGGGGCATCGCATAGAAGGTAAAACGACGGATACCATCAACGATAGGGGTATGGTCAGTCGCAGCGGCTAACCCCGTTTTCCCCATCATGACGAACCCGGCTAAGCTGCAACAATTAAAAGTTTTCCCCCAGTATCGAATTACTTCAATGAATAGGGGTTCGGCGACTTCATCCCGACAAATTGCTATCATTCCCATCGTGTTTTCGTCACAAAAACCGTAGGAACTCAAGCTTTGGAAAGTCTTTCTCATGTACTTGCTCATGGGAAGTGCCCCTGGAAAGTGAGTTTGCAGCGTTTCATGAAATGCTGGAAACACGTTAGGGTCATATCCATTGAGCGTTTGGGGGATAGTTTCGCCAAGCTGATTGACGTGATGGGTCATCTCTTAACTTCTCCTAAAGAGCTTGCAAAATCCGTCATTGCGTAGCTTAAACTTAACTTCACACCCGTCCTTGAGGATTCGGGCAATATTATTGGTTTTAACACTAGATGAGTGAGAAAGCTCTTGCCCTTGCCATTTCAAAGGTTGGCAAAGCCTCCGAACTCCCTCAGCTAAAGCGTTTAACCACAAATTTTAGACGCTCAACGGTTGCGTCGCCTTCCTTAACCGATGCTTGACTATCAGACGAATGCTGCATCCGATTGAGCCAGCATTCGGCTTCAAAGTATTTACGTGATTTGATGGCTTGCTTGAAGTGCAACTGCACGCCCCAAACATTCCTAGTGAAGCGCTTTTCTTGTTTCATCTTGTCGAAGAACCCAACGAGCTTCAGGGAGTAACAGACTACCTCCGGTTATGGCGATCACCAACATCCCTTTAAACACATTATTTGCTATTACACCATACCCCAAAAGTAGTATTTTTTACTGACTAACCGCTTCAGCAAACGGGATAGGTAAGTCTTTACTTTGCCTACCTTTGCGCTAACCTTTGCGTACCTTTGCATTAAAAAATCAACCTTTATTTATTCTCTCGTTTCCACAGTCCCCGTACCAGTCGAATCTCATCAAAAGTATAGATTTCCCCTAGCGAATCTCGAATCTTTGAGAGTGAAGTAGCACCCACCTCTTGAATTGCTTTTAAAATGGGTTCTTGACGTTCTAGGGGCACTAATGAGTTTAAATCCACAGGCTGATTCATCGAAATCAGTTCCGCTAGATGATCTAAAATAGTGCCTATCCGCAAGTTACGTTTTAGAGCAATTTCCTCAATGCTCAAACCTTGCATATACAAATCCAGCGTCGCTAACTGGGTGTAGCTAGGGTGATTTTTTTGAGGAATTGCCGCAACAGAAGTGGACTTCAAAATTCCTTGTTCTTTACAATAAGTTTGGATTTCAGCAACAAATCGCTCACCGTATTGAGCTAATTTATAATCTCCAACACCGGAAATTTTGCCAAATTCCGGCAAGCTCTTAGGTTGCATTTGAGCCATCAGCTTTAGGGTAGAATCTGCAAAGACGACGTAGGGAGGCACGGATTGCTCATCAGCGAGTTGTTTGCGAAGCTGGCGCAATTGTTCATAGAGCATTTCTACTTCTACTGCCATTTGCGGTGATTCATCTATTGCGGTAACAATTGGAACGGCAATCTGCACCTGACGCTGACGCCGCAAGATTTCCCAGCTTAAAGTATTGAGCCTCAAGACGGAATAACCGTCAGTGGTTTGATCGACAAGTCCTTGATGTAAAAGCGATCGCCCTAACATCTTCCAATCTTCTACACTTTTATCAGTGCCGATGCCGTAGGTAGAAAGTTCCTGATGTCCATTCTGATAAATCTTCTGATTTTTTGAGCCGCGCAGCACATCGATAATGTAATTCATCCCGTATCTTTCTTTGCATCTAGCGACACAAGAAAGAAATTTCTGCGCTTCAATTGTCCAATCTTGCACGGGTTTAGGAAAACGGCAGTTGTCGCAGTTGCCGCAATTTCCTGCAAAACGTTCGCCAAAATAACCCAATTGAATTGTGCGGCGACAGTCTGTTCCTTCCGCATAATCAATTACCTGTCGCAATTGTTGACGGGCAATCCTTTGCTCTTGCGGGTCAGTTTTTTGGTCAATAATATACTCAATCGTCTTCAAATCGCCGTAGCCAAAAAAGACTGTACAACGCGCAGGTTCTCCATCTCTTCCTGCCCTTCCAGCTTCTTGATAGTAACTTTCTAAATTGCGCGGCAAGTCATAATGAATGACAAAGCGCACATCTGGCTTATTAATTCCCATGCCAAAGGCAATCGTTGCTACCATTATTCGCACGTCATCTCGAATAAAGCGAGTTTGATTGGAAGTCCGTTCTTCATCATCTAGCCCTGCATGATACGGTAGCGCTGAAATGCCATCTTTTTGTAATCGAAAAGCAATTTCATCTACACGGCGACGACTGAGGCAATAAATAATCCCGGAACCTTCAGTTGTGCGAATTTGCTTTAAGAGTTGGGAGTAAGCTTGTTTTTCTTTTGGCTGAACTTCGTAGTAAAGATTGGGGCGATTAAAACTGGCAATGTGAATACTGGGTTGCCTGAGCGCCAGCTGTTGGATAATATCTTGACGGACGCGATCGGTAGCGGTGGCGGTAAGGGCTAAAAAGGGCACATTCGGATAGCGTTGGCGTAATTGTCGCAATTGCCGATATTCTGGGCGAAAATCATGTCCCCACTCAGAAACGCAGTGCGCTTCATCAATGGCAATCGAGTGAATTCCAATTTGGTGTTGCACCAAATCTAAAAAGGGCAAAAATTTTTCTCCCAAAAGTCTTTCTGGGGCAACGTAGAGTAGTTTGATGCGGCGATTGAGGATATCTTGTTCGCGCGATCGCACTTGTCCCCAACTGAGACTACTATTGAGAAACGTCGCGCCAATGCCGTTATCCCGCAACGCTTCTACTTGATCTTGCATCAAGGCAATCAACGGCGACACTACCACGGTTAAGCCGGATTTCAGTAGAGCTGGTAGCTGAAAGCACAAAGATTTTCCTCCACCTGTAGGCATAACAACCAGCAAATCCTGGTTTTGTAGCGCTTCTTCAATAATCTGACGTTGCCCTAGGCGAAAGCTGTCGTAGCCAAAAAAATGTTTGAGTGCCTGTTCGAGAGAAGGAAACTGGGGCATCTTCCGAAGGATGAAGGATGTTAGCAAAGCGGCGCATCCGCGCAGGATCAAAAGGATGAATGAAGAAATTCCGAATTCTCCGCAAGGGAGTTTCAGAGTGTTGTGGGCATCCAAAACTGCTGCCCGAAATTGGTTGCGCTAACGAGAGCCTGCTTTACGAATCATAATGATACTTGGAAAGTCTATTAGTAAATTAACCCATGCCGAAAGCAATCTGGAATGGTACGGTTTTAGCAGAAAGCGATCGCACCGAAGTCGTGGAAGGCAACCACTACTTCCCCGCTGATGCTATCAACCAGCAATATTTCAAAGATAGCGACACTCACACCAGCTGTCCTTGGAAGGGCAAAGCCAGTTATTATTCCATCGAAGTCGATGGGCAAGTCAACAAAGATGCGGCTTGGTACTATCCCCAAGCCAAGGACGCCGCCAAAAACATTGAAGGATACATTGCCTTCTGGAAAGGCGTCAAAGTCGAAGCATAAGCCAGTGGAGGCACGGCAATGCCGTGCCTCCAAGCCTGGAAGGAATTACCTATCATCTTGCACGATTCCAAACTACGTCTTCCAGAAGACGGATGTAGTGTCTCTTCCTTTGTTCAACCATCAATAGGAAACAGGTCAAAGTAGAGGAGGGGCAATGCAACTTGGTGACAAAGTAGCACTGATTACAGGTGCGGGTTCGGGCATCGGCAAAGCAGCAGCAGTGCTATTGGCGAAAGAAGGTGCAAAAATCGCAGCCCTAGGACGAACTGAAGACGAACTCAACGAAGTCGTTGCCCAAATCCAACAAGCCGGTGGAGAAGCCATCCCGGTACTCGCTGACATCTCCGAAACAGAGGAGATGCAACAAGCGGTGCAACAAATAATAAATCAATGGGGACGCCTCGACATTGTATTTGCGAATGCTGGAATTAATGGCGTCTGGGCACCGATAGAAGAGCTAGAGCCAGGAGAATGGGACAAAACGATTAAAGTCAATCTGAGAGGCACGTTCCTCACTGTTAAATATGCCGTGCCTCATCTCAAGAAACAAGGCGGATCTGTCATTATCACCTCCTCCGTCAATGGCACGCGGATGTTCAGCAACAGCGGTGCGACAGCCTATTCCTGCACTAAAGCGGCTCAAGTCGCATTCACCAAAATGGTGGCGCTAGAACTAGCCAAACACCGCATCCGCGTCAATGTGATTTGTCCGGGTGCCATAGAAACCAATATTGACCAAAGCACCGAACGACGGAGCTTGGAACAAGCTCGTGAACCCGTGGAGTATCCGGCAGGAAAAATCCCGCTAACTGATGGTAAACCTGGCTCCTCTGAACAAGTTGCCAACCTAGTGCTATTTTTAGCCTCAGACGCCTCCAGCCTGATTAGCGGGACGGAAATGTGGATTGATGGTGCCGAATCCTTACTGGCTGGCTAAAACATCCCAGCCCCCCTTGATCGGGAGGGCAAGAACAAATCTCATAAAATGCTGGTATTGACGATAGTTTCTGCTATGATAGTAAACGCCATGAGCGGATGTGGCGGAATTGGCAGACGCGCTAGATTTAGGTTCTAGTTTCGCAAGAAGTGAAGGTTCAAGTCCTTTCATCCGCATGAGTGACGATCGATAACTCCGTAACTAACCGAGGCTTTTAGCCTCGGTTTTGTTTTGAGTGGGTTGGGTAGGACGGAGTCCGAGGCGAAGCCATCGCGATTTCCAGTTCAACGGCAAATAGCGATCGCAACTAGAAATATTATGGAGTCTTCAGCTTTAAATCTTGGCGCTGCTGCCAACGCTTCTTCAACTGAGATTTTTTCAACTCTCGCAGTCGCAGCCGCAACTGATTCACATTGGGATTGTGTTTACCATAGCGCCAGCTGACATAAGCTTGGGTAATCTCGTCAATCGCCTTAGCAGATTCCGGTGGCTGGTGTTGATACGCCAGATAAGCATACTCCAGCGGCGTCTGGGCTGGATGCTTCGCGTATCCCTGAGTGCGTAAATTTGCCAACATTTCCTGGTAAAGACTTTCCATCGGAGGCAGCTTCGCTAACCAGCGACGGTACAGCCATACACGCACACCGTTCCAAGCCAGCCAGCCCAAGAAACCCAGGCAAATGGCTAAGATGAGACCGGCGAACAAGCCCACCCAACCCCTGGATAACAGCGCCCACAGCCAAATGATTCCCCCAATCAGCCAGGTAGCGATCGCACCGAACACGTTATTCAGCCAACTGGTGAGTGGCGAAGGCAACCAACCAGCAACCCACTTCCAGAATTGGCGCAACACGCTAAAAGTTTGATCTTCTTCAATTGAAGGGGGAATGAGTGGATGCGTGGGAATCGGATCGAAAGCAAACCAACCGTTACTCGGAAAATACACCTCCGTCATCATATAGGCATCGGTGTTGCGGACGATGTATAAGCCAGTGAAAGGGTTGAACTCGCCAGGGGAAAAGCCCCCCACCAGTCGCGCTGGGATACCAATCGAACGCAGCATGATCGTGAGGACGCTGGAAAAGTGGTCTGGATAGCCGCCTTTGTACTTGAAAAGAAACGTTTCTACTAAGTCTTCGTTTTCATCCAAAAATGGCAAGCTATTGGGATCTGGTGGAATTGTGTAGTTTTGTTTGAGATATTGAGCCAAGTAGAGGGCTTTTTCGTAAGGCGAGGTGATGGGTTTTCTCGACTTCGCTAAGATTTCTTCCGTTAGCTGCCGCACTTTGTCAGCAATTTGCGGGGGAACTTGCAGATAGTAATTTCGGATGGGTTTGGAATAGTTAGTGGACGCCTGCCCCAAGCGAGTGCGATCGCGGTAAGGGACTTCTGAAACTACCGTGTAGGTGAGTCCCTCCTGCAACAGTGCAGGCGATCGCACGCTGCCTTCTGTATCCAGTGCCACTCTCGGCGTGGGGTAGTAGAGTTCCTTGGGAAACGCCAGGGCTGGCAGCAGATTCGCCATCTCAGACACCACTGTATAGGTCTGAATCACCTCCCTGGTTTTCCCAGTAATGAACTGTCTGGGGATAAAAAATCGGTATGACCAAGGTGGACG
>NZ_JACJOQ010000538.1:0-3081 GCF_014695635.1 Coleofasciculus sp. FACHB-712
TGGATGGACTAGAGCTGGAGACAATTACGGCAATAATGTGAAAGTTGAGAATTCCAAAACGTATACGGTCAAGTGCGAAAATGACGACGGCTGGTATTGGCAGCCGAGTCGAGAGCATCCGACATTAAGAATGTATTACAGAGGTTTTTTGCAACGTGGCTATACTTTCAAGTTTAGGTTAGATGAATATCCCGATCTTCTTGATTCTATTGACTGGGCTACTTGGGATTTTTTGGGTAATTTAGTGTTCGCCAAACAAGGAACGCTCTACAAATACAAGCTTAGGGACTTCAAAAAAGGTAAGCCTAGTTTCTGTAAAGATTTGGAATTTTTAGAGCAACCTAAAAAGCCAGAATTTTAGTAGGAGATGGCGATCGCGCAAATGTTAAATTTGCTTTATCCTTTGATATTTCCAATCGGTGTTAACCGCACCACCTTTTTGCTAATCCCCGCTAACTCCGCCGCTTCAATCACATCATCGATGTCTTTGTAAGCCGCACCCGCTTCTTCTGCTAGTCCAGACATTGAGGTACTGCGGACATAAATACCCTTCTTCTGCATATCTTTCAGGAGTGTTTCTCCCTTCCAAGCTTTTCGCGCCTTGGTACGACTCATTGTGCGTCCGCTTCCGTGTGCAGTGCTGAAGAAAGTCTGATCTCCGGTGGGTACGCCGACTAATAAATAAGATCCGGTTTCCATACTGCCGCCAATGATAACTGGCTGACCAATATTCTTGTAGCGTTCCGGAATATCTGCCATTCCCGGTGCGAAAGCGCGAGTGGCACCTTTACGATGAACGAGGAGCGATCGCTTTTTCCCATCCACAATATGACTCTCTAGCTTGGCGGTATTGTGTGCCACATCATAAACCATGTGCATCCCCAAATCTTCCGCCGAACGTTCAAAGATTTCCGAAAATACTTCGCGGATGCGATGCAGAATCACTTGACGATTGGCATAAGACATATTAATGCCGCATTTCATTGCAGCGAAATAGGCTTGTCCTTCCGGAGAATCAAAAGGCGCACAAGCTAATTCTCGGTCTAGTATTTTAATTCCATACTTGCTATCCATTACCTTTAAAAATCTTTGCAGATAGTCGGTTGCCACCTGATGACCAAACCCACGACTACCACAGTGGAACATCACCACCACCTGATCCGGCATGGTAATTCCCATCGTCTTGGCTAACTCTGGATCGAAAATATCTTGCTTTCGAGCAACTTGAATTTCTAAATAATGATTGCCAGATCCTAGAGTTCCAATTTGATTGAAACCCCGGTCAATTGCCTTATCACTAATCTTTGCAGAATCAGCACCTTTAATGCAGCCGTTTTCTTCAATGAGTTCTAAATCTTCTTCCCAACCATAGCCATTATTGACGCACCACTGAGCGCCTTGTTCGACCACTTTGCGAAAGTCATTCCGCGATAATTTCACAAAGCCACTGCTTCCCACTCCAGCCGGAACCCTTTCGTAGAGCTTATCTACCAGCTTTTTAATATAGGGTTTGACTTCATGGTAGGTGAGGTTTGTAACCATCAAGCGCATTCCGCAATTGATATCAAAACCGATACCGCCGGGGGAAATCACGCCCCCCTTTTCCACATCCATCGCCGCCACGCCACCTATGGGAAAACCATAGCCAAAGTGTCCGTCGGGCATACACATAGCATATTTGGTGATTCCTGGCAGCGTCGCTACATTCGTAACTTGGTCGTAAACCGCTTCATCTAATTCGGAAATTATCTTTTCTGTCCCATAAATCCGGGCGGGAACGCGCATCCCTTCCTTGTAGGAAACCGGAATTTCCCATACCGTGTCAGAAATTTGTTCTAAAAATTCCTTAATAGGCATCTCGGTTTTACTCCCAAAAGGTGATGTGGAAAATAGAGGCAACCATCTCAAACCGTATCGTTTCCAGACTCTACCTGAGCAAGAGCTTTTGGAAGTTCTGGTCGCCCATTATTGAGAATAGGGAAAGAGATGAGTGGTAGAAGCGATCGCATCTTCCCCACCAATAGAAACAGTAAAAGTCCTTGCACCACTAGCAGGTTCGTGATTAAAAAGAACGTCGCTTCCTCAATCGGCAACCCAAACGGCTTAAATCCAGTGCTATAGGTCTCAGAAATGCTCCAAATGCCCTGTCCGATGGCAATGCGGTCGGCTATCCACAGGTAAACTGTGGGGATTAGAGTGCCAATCAGCCAAGCATCTTTTCTGGCCCAGAGTTGCTTTGCTCCAACTCCCCACTGTAGCGCCAGTATGGGGCATGCCCAAGCTAAAATTAGCCCCATGTACACAGTCTTCTCCGACTGCAACATAAAAGCTCCCGCAATGCTGAGAACGAGCCAGAAAACGATGCCAGATGCTCGCAGCCAAGGAGAATCCTCCTCCTGTGCTGGCTCAGTTGTGAGAGGAAACAACCAGTACAGCCACAGACCTGTTAGAAGTGGCTGAAGGATGAAGAATAAATATTCCTCAACGGGCACGTAGCCAATCGTACCCACCACCCGATCCGTGCCATAGTTCCATACGTCGTGCCAAACCAGGTAATTGTCCCACGGTGTCGTATAAATCAGGGCAATCAGCGCAATCAGGGGTAGCCCTAACCACGCTCTCAGTCCTCCGATACCAGCTAGAGGTTGGCGTTGAACCCATGCTAGAAAGAGGATTGGTGGCAGGATAAAGACAAGGTGAAATGCAAAGTAGCTCATCTTGCTAGCAATACTCTAAACATTAATGATGCCGAAGTAAAAGCCAAAAAACAGCAACACAATCGCCAGAGTTGCTATCGTCAGGCTGATGCGAAATGCCTTCGGAGGCAAGTCTTCAGAGGTAATTACACTATCTCGTTGTACCTGAGTAATTGGCTTGGAGTTCTTGTCTGCCAGTTTTTGGGATGGATTGGTTTCTGTTGGTTCCATAGACTTTTTTTGCGTTCTTCATGACTTGCCTGCTGTCTATGTTGGAGAAACCGCTCTCAGCTTACCTCGTTCTTAAGAACTACCTTCGTGCGGGGTAGCGTTCTGCCAGAGGAGTTAGCCCTCATAAAGTTGGCTTGTAATTAGGAATACACGC
>NZ_JACJOQ010000539.1:0-83487 GCF_014695635.1 Coleofasciculus sp. FACHB-712
GCAGGGACATTCCACCCCTGTGCATTTAAGCGGATCATGTGGGCGCGGTCGCGCGTCCGTTGCGGCACGGTTTGAGCAACTCGCAACTCGCTTAACATTGAGTCCTCTGCTTCACTTAAGATAATCCGAATCGGAGCCGGCATAAATAAGGGAAAACTCCGTTTAGAGAACCCCTCCCATCTTATATTTAATTAGCCCCAGCTACTTATCTAACTCTTTTAATGTTCTTTTTGGTTTAAATACCTTTACAATTAATGGAAAAGTTATATTAGCGTAAACTCCATAAGCATTGACTGAAACTATCCCATTATCTATTTTCCCCACGCTTCCCAAATATTGTCTGGCCACGTAATCAGTTTTTTTACCTTTTTTTCTATCGCCGGTTTCATCTATTACTAGCGTAATTCTATTTCCCTTTAATGCTCTCTTGATTTTGTTTAATCTTCGGATTTTTAATTCATTTACTGACCAATCTGAATTGGCTATAAAATGATGTAATGATTGAGCAGAGTTTATACTTACTACTTTGGCAATTTCTGGTAATGATTTTCTTTTGATTGGGGAGATTATTCCTAAGTGCAAATATTTAAAGCACTCATAATTTCTCACTTCTTTAAATAAATCTTGATACTCTGCACAATATTCATCTATGAGCGCAACTGTTGGGTGGGCGTCTCTTGCCAAATGTTTCAGAATTTGTAATTCTACATCCATTTTCCTGCTTACCTTCCAGAGTTTTTTCTTTTAATCCTTTTATTCAGAATCCTCGGAAAGTGACAGAAGAGGGATATAAGTTTCGACCAGGTAACGGTAAGGTTGTCCTTTAATTATTTTGGTTCGGATAAACATGAACGGAGTGCCTAACTACAGGGTAGTATTAGGCATTCTATAGGAGAGATGCTGATCTAACTGAAACATGGTTTCAGCTCTTTGGTGATATTTGAAGGTTGGGAAACCGAAATTCCGCTCTGCGGACTCAAAGACTTTCGGCGTTGCATAATAAGAGTATGAATTCAGGGAAATTAAAGATGTAATGGTATGGGCTTTCGGGGCATTGAACGAGTTAAACGTGTGCATCACACCACCGTGATTACTTGAGTTAAGCAAGTGGGAAAACTACTGCCTGATAGTAACCTGGCGGAGACGGTTCCTGAGGTTGGTGAGTTTGATGAATTAGAAACCTTTATTGGCTCAAAAAAAAACAAAATCTGGCTTCGGACAGCAGTTAACCACTTTAAGCAAGGAATTTTTTGCTGGGTTTTGGGCGACCATAGTGGCGAAACGTTTCGACCTTTATGAACGATTGTGGGGGCATGGCAATGCTATTTCTATATCACTGATGGCTGGTCAGTGTATCCTGATTTTATTCCCGATGGCGACCAGATTGTTAGTAAGACCGACATGACGCGAGTGGAAGGTGAAAACACACGATTGCGTCATAAACTAGCTCGACTGCATCGCAAGACTCTGGGCTATTCTCGCGTCGGAGGAAATGCTCAGACACTCTATACTCTATTCGGTTGCTACTTTACTATCTCAAATTCTGGGATGTTCCTGTTCCAGCCTGATTCATACCTATATTATGCAACGCCGCGATCAGTTTACCTCTCAGACAATGCTGTTCATCTGGCAAAAACGGGGAGAAGAGGCAGGTATTGCTGCTTTCTGCACCCCTTATTATAAATAAGGGTAACAGAACGTCAATAAATTTACTGATGAAAGCATCACAGCTTCTTTTCTGTTCGTAGTTTCTCGGTTGTCGTAGCAATACCAAAATAGATAATTTTATACTTTAGGGCTAAAGAAACTAAACTAAGAAACCAAGAGAGTACTGGTTTCAACCAATATCTCACCTAGTTGTATTAAGTTTTGGATCTAAGATTATATGTCTGTCAAAATGATTAACGAGATAATTGGTGGCAAATACCTTATAAAAGGTGAACTTGGAAGTGGAGGAACTGGAACTGTATATCTAGCCAAAAAGCTTTCTACTAACGAACTTTATGCAATTAAAACAATTTCTACGGAAGACCAATCTGCCCTTAAACTTTTAGAACGAGAAACACAAACTCTAAAGCGGTTAAGTCATGAGAGCATAGTTAAATTTATTGAAGATGGTTATGAGCAGAGTCACAAGCTCGTTTACTTGGTTTTGGAGTACTTAGAAGGGGAAACTAGCAAAAACTATTTTGATAAGGGAATTGACCTAAAGACCAAAGTTGATTTATTTCTTCAACTTATAGACGCAGTAAGTCATGCTCACTCTAAGGATGTAATCCATAGAGATATAAAGCCCGATAACATCATGGTTGTAGAAAAGAGCGAACAACCTGTGGCAAAAGTTCTGGATTTTGGTATTTCTATCATTACAACTACCCTCTTAACCAATACTATAAGAAGTTATCATACGCCCTTATTCGCTTCACCTGAACAGATTGAACTTAGAGGAGTTTCTAGAGATTCTGATATATACTCCTTGGGAATGACACTTCTATATTTATTGTCCACTGATGAGGCAAGGACTGAATTTAGGGAGGAGCGTAATAAGGAAATTTTGTATAACTCCGCCCTAGCTAGTCTGAATGTTGCAAACTCCTTAAGAGACTCGCTAAGTGAGATTTTGATAAGAGCAACAGACGTTGTTCGTGAAAATCGACCAAAGATAGATGAAATCAGAAGACTTCTTAGCAGTATCAAGGAAGATTTGTCTAACAAGTTAACTATCGTATTTAGTTTAACTCCTAAATTGAAGGAGAAAATTTCAAACTTAAATAAATACGACGGACATTCCCTTAAAATCAAACGAGATGTTGAGTCAAAGCTTAAAACTAACTCAGATATTATACATATTATCAAAATTAAAGGCAAAGAAGAACAACAAAAAAGACTCACTGTTGAAATCGGAGTAGACACAACATCTTACATCTATAGGGGTTTTATTAACCTAGATAATCCCAATGAAATTGTCTTGTTTGATGAAATTAGTTTTGTTAATCCGCAACAGTCAGAAAGGTTGTTTGAGAATGGAGTAGTAGTCAAGATTGACCCTATTGTAGAGCTGGGTGGTAATCAGAGGAGGCAGAATGACCTAAGTGACTTGGTAAGCCATATTTTGCAGAAAGAGCAACAAGTCAGCAATGAGATAGAAAGTAACAAGGGAGTAGATACTACCTTTAGTCGATGGCAAAGTGTTATTGACATTGAAGAAAAGATAATTGACGAAAGGAAGCAGAGTTTCGCGTATTCGGAGGCTAACTATGACAGTGATAATCAACGACTAATTATCACCTTGAAAAACCCACTCTCTTTAGACGAATTTGAAAAGATAACGTCACCCCCATTGCCAGTAACTATTTCTGTCAAGAAACAATCACCACCGTACCGGGAGAGCCAGTGGTCGGTAGGAGACATAATTGATGGAGATAAGTCAAAGACTGGTGAATATGTTGAAAGGTTGCATATCAGTATCGGGGATTTTTGCAATCCTGACCTATTTGAATTGCTCCTGGATAAGGGAAAAATTGAAACAAATTTAAAAGCACAAGAATCTGAAATTGGACGCCGACGTAAAGCTCTGAGAGCAATCAGGTATGGGGACTCCGAAAACACTGCTTTATGCAAAGTGATATCCGAACCAACCAATATACCTCCGGTAGACCCTTTGATAATCAACCGCTTTTTTAACGAAAAACTTGATAGTTCGCAGCAAGAAGCTGTTTGTAAGGCATTGGCAACTGAAGATATATTTTTAATTCAAGGTCCGCCAGGTACAGGCAAAACCTCTGTAATAACAGAAATAGTACTGCAAATATTAAGTCGATATCCCAATGATAAAATCTTAATTTCTTCTCAGTCGAATATTGCTGTAGACAATGTGTTGACTCGGCTGTCCAGCATTAAAATAGACTCCAGAGATATGAGACTATTGAGGATTGGTAGAGAAGAAAAAATTGAGGATGATGCAAGAAAGTTTGAGATAGAAAAAGCGATTATCAACTGGCAGGATTCTATTCAAAAAAACTCATATGCTTATTGGCAAGAGTATGAACAACAGCATGATGAAATGCTTTTAGGAGTTAAGAAAATATCGGATATAGAGTCAGTCAATGCACTATGCGAACAACTCCGGCATATTGCAGAACAGATTACGAAAACCGTACACCGCTTCAATTCAGAATTAGTAATATCTCCAGTTAATACATCTTCTCAACAGGCTGCTGATAATGCCTGTGAACTGATATACGAAAAGCTGTTGTTGGAGGAAAATATACTTTCCTCTATCAAGAAGTATGTAGAAAATTTTGGTATAGAATACCCGGAAAACAAGCAACTTTCCGACTGGATCAATCAAGAGTATAGTAGGTTGCAAGCCGTTTTGGGAGACGAAAATGAGAACTATAAAAACTTTTTAAAATTAAAGAAGTTGAAGGAAGAGTGGAATGAAAGGCTAAAGAGAAAGCAAATTGATTTAGTCTCTATTTTCCTTGATGGCGTTAATGTAGTTGGAGCTACCTGCCTAGGTATTGCCAACCTCAAAGACCTTAAATTTGATTGGGTGATTGTTGACGAGGCGGGCAGGTCTACTGCACCTGAAACATTTGTCCCAATGTCAAGGGGAAAAAAAATAATATTAGTTGGCGACCACAAGCAGTTGCCACCGATTATTGATAGAGAATTGCAAAAGCGAGCATTGAGCGAGCATGATATTCAAAAAAGAGCGCTTGAAATAAGCCTCTTTGAATACCTGTATGAGGAACTCCCCAAGGCAAAGAAAATAACTCTAAACCATCAGTACAGAATGCATCCTGATATCGGGAGTTTGGTTAGTACGTTGTTTTATGATAAACAGGTTTCAAGCCAGCTTGTTGACTCTAATGATAAACAACACCAGTTGAGTCAATTTGATAAATGCATCTACTGGGTAACCACAAGCAATGTCAAGCCAATCGAAAAGGTGCATGAAAGAAAGAGTGGAACTAGCTACAGCAATAGGTACGAAGCTAATCTGATCAACGCTATACTGGACAAAATTCAACAGGATTGTGAGTCAAATAATCTGGTTAAAGAGGTTGGCATTATAGCCGGTTATGCTTCGCAAATAAGTACCTTGGAGGCAGCAATTGCCCCTCAAGACAAAAAACTCTGGAAAAATCTGCATATAGCTATACATACAGTTGATGCCTTTCAAGGCAGAGAATGTGACATCATCATCTACGACTTAGTGAGAAGTA
Organism: Coleofasciculus sp. FACHB-712; assembly: GCF_014695635.1. Lineage (NCBI taxonomy): Bacteria > Bacillati > Cyanobacteriota > Cyanophyceae > Coleofasciculales > Coleofasciculaceae > Coleofasciculus > Coleofasciculus sp. FACHB-712. Next base: position 5,232 of record NZ_JACJOQ010000539.1, read on the forward strand.
ATAAAGACAAACTGTTAGGATTTACATCTGATGACAGACGATTGAATGTAGCTTTGTCTCGTGCCAAGCAACTATTGTTCATAGTAGGTAATGATGTAATGGCTTATGAAGGTAGAACTCCCAACAGGTTACCTAATCCCTTCAAGCCACTAATTGAGTATATTGATAACCACTCGAAGGTTTGTACAAGAGTGGTTGCTAGTGAATTTATCAAATAATCCCTTAAAGCGAAAAACATGATGAATGTAGCAGCAGATTTTGAAAGTAAAATTAGGAAATATCATTCTCTTCCAGAAGCTATAGTAATTGATTATAAAACAATTGGTTATCCCTTTTATTTAGTGAGACTTGATTTAACGTATTTATCTAATAGAACACTGGAACTTCAAGAAGAATTTGTTATTAAGTGCATCACGCATGGTTTATCTGACAGAAGGGAAATTTCTAGCTTTTTGGGAGTTGATAATCATTTCGTTGAGAAGGTACTGTCGGGTCTCATCTCAAAGGGCATTGTGAAAAGGGAAGAGAAGCTAGTAGTTACTGAGCTAGGATTAGACGCTCTTGCTCGGCAGATAGTATTGGATACAGTTTCAGAAACACAAACTTTTTACATAGATGCTTTAAACGGGAAAGTCTACGACTACTTTAAACTGAACCAAGTAGGTAAGATTGATGCTAACTGCTTGAAAGGAGTTATTCGTAAACCCAGAAAAGGACACATAGAAGATGTTGTTGACTACTATGAGGAAATTGAAAAAGCTTTAGGAACGCAAAATAACCGGAATCGAGTTGAGCTAATTCAAGTTAATAACTTTGAAAAGGTTTATACGCAGTGGCACGAGGTCATACTGGTATTTTATAAGAATAATCCAGATGATAATGAGGTAGGATATGAAACTTTCTCAAGAAATACTATTCAGGTGGATTACAGAAAAACTATAGAAAAGTTGTATGCTCAAGGGCAAAAAGTACTTGATTATATTCTCCGATTTGAAACTAATAACGAGGAAGAGGATGTTCAAATTGAACAAGCCTTATCTGAGGAAGTTATTGGTATTCGTAAGGATGATATTCAGGCTGTAGAAAGACTTAGTGTAAAAATCAGTGCGCTCAATGAAAACGATTCTTTTATGGAGATAAAAAGCCAGTCATTTACCGAGCAAAGAATGGCTTTAAAGAAACAACTAAATGAAATAAAAACTCAGACTAAGATATCAGAAATACTTCATACGTCAGAACATAGAGATTATCTTTTTGAAGCTTTGAAAGAAGTAAAAAATAGGTTAATGATAGTTTCTCCTTGGATACGTAGTAATGTAGTTGATAATGAATTCCTATTTATTTTAGAAGAAACATTAAAGAGAAAGATTAAAGTTTATATTCTGTACGGGATAAAGCAAAAAAGCGGATGGGGTCAGCAAAATGACCCTTCTGCTCTTAAAAAACTAGAGAATTTAGCTGATTCTTACAAAAATTTTCGGTTTGAAAAAGTAAAAAATACTCACCGCAAGATTATAGTGTGTGATGATAAATTTGGCATAGTAACGAGTTTTAACTTTTTATCTTTTAGAGCTGACCCTAGTCTGACTTATAGGGATGAGTTAGGTGTTGTTCTTAGAGATAAAGAAACTGTTGAAAGTCTATTTCAAAGTGGACTTTCACTTGCATTTTAGGAGGTTTGTTTAGCGGTAACTCTGGATTTAACTAGACTTCTACGACTGTTACGCCGTCAGTTCACGCCTAACGCCTTCATTGCTGCCGTCAGGGGGTCACTGTAGAAGATTGGATCGACTCGTTCCATGATGTCTGCCGACACCTCTAAAAAGTAGCGCTTATTCTCAATTGGAATTAAAGCCCGTCGCGCCCCATTCTCCATCCCCAGTTGCAGAGGTTCAGCCAGAGAACGAACCGCTTTGATATTACCTTGAATGCTGAGGTCTCCCAAAATAAACAGTCCTGGCTGCACAGAATGCTTTTTAATAGCTGAGTAAATTGCCACCAATAAACCTACTCCAGCCTCGCAAGAGACGCGGTTGGTTAACAGGTCAATAGCTTCAACGTGAAAATCTGTTGTTGCGATCGCTTGAGCAATTCCCATATTAACTTTGTGACCCTGGATATAGGCAAAAGCCCGTTGGATGGATTCCTTCATTATGCTGTCGATACCACCAGCAACTCTTAACTTGCCTGTCCCCGCAGAACATCCCACTTCCAATCGGTACAGTCCTACCTTGCCCTGGTCATCCACGGAAGCGACATAAACGGAACCGGGGGCTAGGGGGTCGGTGGAGATTAAGTCTCGTCCGCCTTCTTCGGGTACGCCAACGTAACGTTCTTCGCGAGTTTCGGTATCGATATAGGAGAATGAAGTTTGGTGATACTCGAAGGAACCCATCTTCTTCAATTGCTCCTTCACGCGACGGCGACCTTCCAAAGCCAACTCTACCAATTCTGCCAAGTCCTCTTTTTCTACCTCCCCGCTTGGGTGGATTAATTTGACCAAGCCAGCAACGGTCTTGCGGACAGCCTTTACGTCGCGGGCATTGAGGTGCGACCCCATTGAAAAGTAGCGATCGCTAATCTCTGTAAAGTTATGGCGGCGTAGTTCGCGCAGGGCTTCGGCTAGATAGTCCACGACAAAACCGTAGTGGTCGGTGAAGAACTCAATCCGCATCTTCGGCACTTCCCAGCCGGGAATATAGAAATGGATACGATCGAGGAAAGCCATGTCCTCTCGAATTACGTCCGGCATAGGCGTAAACAGATGCGACGAGCGCACCATAACTTCAACAGGCTGGTTGGTATTGCCAAACATAGCAAGGGACGCACTTCCCGACAGCGCCTCCTTACCTCTGGCGAACGTCCCGGACTCGCAGTAGGTCTTAAGGGTAGTGACAACTTCCTTGGGCATTTTTTGCAGGTCTGCCACTTCGTCAAACGCCACTGCGTCCCACAGTCCCATCAGTCCCATCTTACCCGTTGCCATGTTGTAGAAGAGGTTGGCTACGGTGGTAGGACCAGTCAACAGAATGACATAGGGGCTGAGTTCTTGATAGGCATAGGACTTCCCAGTGCCACGGGGGCCGAGTTCTACCAGATTATAGTTTTGTTCGCATAAGGGGATGAGCCGTACGAGAAATAGCAACTTGAGTCGGCGGTCAAAATGAGAGGGTTCTAGTCCGATGCTACGAACGAGCAGATCGATCCATTCATCAGTGGTAAACTGTGAACGGCACTCACGATATTCGTCAAGGTCAAAAGACGCTAGCTGTATGGGCTTGATGCTGTCAATCCAAAAAGGGCTGCGCTTCTTCCCGGTTGCTTCCTCATCGTACTCGTGACGCAAGTCTACCTGCGCCCAGATGCCACCCATGAGCAGTCGGTCATAATCTCGAATGTAGCGTTCGGGGATATGGACGTATTTGTGACCGAAGTTGGTAAATTCTGCCCAGTACTTGTCGTCGTCGGAGAGGTAGCGGACTTTGATTTTGTCAATGAGGGTGTAGCGCCCTTTCTCCCGCACTAGGGATTGAATTTTGTTTGCTTCGTCGGGGCGAACGAAGTTTTCCGCCAGGGTGGAATTGACGACTTTCAAACCAGCATCGATGGCAAAGGGGTCATCGGTGGCACAGTACTTGCCTAGCAAGTATTCCAGGACAAACACCGGAACATTCACTCCAACTTTGACTTTTCGCACCAAGTCTTTGCGAACGACTTTTCCTGCAAATACCGATGCTGCTTTAGCGTCTAGTTCCGGCATTAAATCTTCTCCTTACTAAATGGCGATCGCCATTTCTATCTTCGCGATTCGTGCCAGTTCTGCCCCAGTGATGGCGTCCAGCAGATGAATTGAGACTTCTTTCTTGCTTGGCTCGGTTTCTGCAATCATTAAGGTAACCGTATTGGATTCGATCGCTCTTGAGCCATCGGCACAAAGCGTTAATTGTACGTCGCCTGTGGCATCTTCAAACCCATAGGATGCACTGACAGGTCGGGAAATACACTCTTTCTTCACCCGCACCTCGACTCGCACCTTGGGCGGGATCAGTTCAAACAAACTGGTGGCAGTTCCTTGAATCTGCACGGAAAAGAAGCGATTTGTAATCTTTGGTTTGCTGGGTTTTATTTCCCAATCCACCTCGCTGAACAGACCGACAGTTAGCTTTTGCTTGGGTGTTAAGGTGACAACGGGGATAATCAGTTCCTGGGGTGACAAGCCACCATGAAAATAAGCTTCTGTCCCACCTTTAACTTTGAAGCAACTGAGATTCCAGGGTGTGGCAATCTCTAAATCTCCACCCAACCCAAAATCGGTGAGTTTGGCGCGAAGATATGCGGCATCAGCGGTTCCTCCACGACCAACCCAGACGCGCCGATGCAGGTCAGCCGTCTCTCCGCCAGGGGCAGCGATTTTTTGGTCGTCACTGAGTTCTTCACCAAAGAGGTAGCCGTGATCGGCGGCGAAAATAATTGTCTCTACGCCCAAATCGCTTAACACTCGAAAGACTCGCCGCAGTTCGTGGAGGATATCATCCATAATCCGACGGGCGAGACGCACGTTATCTCCTTCGCCGATCGCATCGATTTCCTGCGAGGTGACAAGAATCAATTTAGCTTTCTCAATACCCTCTCGTTCTTTTTTCTTCGGGTTGGGTAATAAATCTCCTAATTTAGTGGCGAAGACAGGGACTCCGGCATTTTCCTGAAGAAATTTGATGCGGCCTGATCGGTCTTTGAGGACAGTGCCGTTGATTTCAAGTCCGAGTTTACTCTCTCCAGCAGCAACGACGGTGGCAGATTCAACAGCACCGGGAAGAAACGCTGCCATGCCAATTTCGGTGATGGTGGGGACGGCGGCGATCGCCGGCTGAATCTCTAAGGTATAGTCTTCTGTTAGGGTTTGGGCTAACTCCCGCGCCATCTCGTAGCGTAAGGCATCGACCCATACATAGGCGGTTTTGCCCTCTGCTAATTTGGGTTTAACGGCTTTGAAAAAGACTTCAGTTTGGCGTAAGATACCAGGAAGGCGGAACTTGGCTGCCTGGTATCGACGTACAAATGTTTCTGCTAGCTGTGACCCCACTGTCATGTAGCGATTTCTGGCATGGTTAACTAGCTGTTCTAAATTTTCATGGCGCTTATGGAGACTGAACTCGAAGTCATGCCATCGGCGTTCCATTTGGCGATGGTAGGTATCGAGCAAGCACCAAGGCGCTTCGGTAGCGGTGTAGGCTCTGAAAATGATTTGGACATCAACGGCAGAGGATTTTAATTCTTTCTCAATTCGGTTCGCTTCTAATAGCAGTTGACCAGCTACCGCGATTAGCGACCAATGGGCTTGAACGTCTTGATATTCCGACCAAAAACTCGATTTTCGCCTCTGGGCGATTTCGACTAATTCATCGGTTGGCGCTGACAAGAGGGCTAACTCAACATTCCGCTGCAATGCCCGTTCTACGGCGAGGAAGGTTTCAGCGTCGGCGATTTGTTCCCGCGAAAAGTCAATCCCTGTTAGACCCAGTTCTTTTTCGACTTGGTTGGCGCGATCAATGTAGCTTTCTACGAGGTTGCGTTGGAGTCGCCAGATTCTGGCAAGGTGGATGCAGGCGTCGCGAGTGGCAGGTTTTGAGGGAGTTTTGACACCACTTAGCTGAGTGGGGATTTCGCCTTTGAGGTTGGAGATTAGGTCAGTGGTGAGGATGCGGCGTGCGAGTCGGATGCGGTAATCACTGGGGGGTTCGTCGCTGGGGAGTTCCACTTCAAAGGCGCTTTGTAATAAGACAGCGAGTTCTTGATTAGCGCCTTTATTGATGATATCCGTGTCAAAGCGATCGCTTTCCAAGAACGCCAGTGCCACTTCCTGGGGGTTGCCAGTACCGAAGATGGTGAGAACGACACCTTGGGTGATGCCTTCGCCTTTTTCTGCGATCGCATTCAAGTCTGTTAGGGTCAGTTTTCCTGCCTCTACCTGTTTCTCAATGGCAGCGGTTGTCTCGTCTCCCAAAATAGGTTTGAGGGCGTTGCGGGCAATGACGGAAAGTTTGGTGTTGCGGATGGGAGGCTGCTGACCGGGTCTCATGATGACGCCAGCCGCTTCTAATTCCACGAGGGCGTTGTGAGTATCGGTGGGGTCTAGGGGGACATAAATCACTAACTTGGGAGGGGTTAGGCGATTGATGTCTAGGAGGGAGTTAACTTCGTGGCGCAGGGCAAAAAAGCTGTCTTTGTAACTGGTGACGGTTGTATTGGGAATTTTGAGGCTTGGCACAATGTCAGTGTAGTGGCATTCGGGGTCGTACCAAACGACAATGCCGTGGTCTTCGACTTGTTTGGCAATCAGGTTGTGGAGGTAGTCGGTAACGATTCCCACTGTGCTGTCTCACTTTGAGCGAAAAATATTTTTTAGCTTCATCCCAATTAATAACGTCCTGTTCTGAGCCTACCTGCCCATACTGATGTTACTGTTGACTGGCTGAACTGTCCTGTTGCTGTTTTCTGATGGCACGGGCAATCAGGGGTGCTTTCTTTTCCAGTCCTTCCAGTGTAATGTCACCATCGAGGTAAAGCTGATACCACTGTTGGCGCTGACGGATGACTCGTTCGTCATCCCGCAGGTGCAGGCGTTCCAGAGTAAATTCTGCTCTTTGACGTTCTTGGGCTGGTACGGCATCGGTTAGCACTAATTGCAAGGAAGGGAGGATGATTTCAAACCAATCATCTTCAACTTCAAAAGGGTCGAGGACTTGGACATCAATTTCTTGTTTGCTACTATTAATCCATCCAGAGGCAAAGCGGTAATTTGACCATTCATAGGCTAAATGGCGATAATGCTTGCGACTCAGGTAATGGTCTACAGTGCCAACAGGTTCGTACATGGCGCTGTAGCCGCAGAGGTTGCCGAAACCATCGGCGAGATAACTTTTGAAGGCAGACCAATAATCGGGTAATCTCTTTCTTGGATCTGGATTTTTTGCTAACCAGACATTTCCTCGCTGTCGTACTTTTTGGTCGAATTCTGGTGGTTCTGGCACTCTTTCAAATCGCATCATGCACGTCGTTTCTCCGTTGTGACAATCCAACGAGGCCAGAAGGGGTCATGTCCGGGGAGAAGTCGTTCGAGTTCTTGCTGAATTTGTGAGGGGGTTCTCAAGTGTTCGGGATAGGTATTCATAGTGTCACCGCGCATCCAGGCTTCGGCGGCTTCTATGGCGATTTCTGCTTCTTTAGAACGCGCCTGTTTGAGTCCGAAGATTTCTGAGGTTAACCAGCCGACAGTATCTCCTTGTTTAGTCCAGGGGAATTCATTTAATGTGACTTCTTCTCCATACAATTCAAATAAAAATAATCTGTCTATTTCTTCATCAAATATCGGTTCTAGTGAAGCCAGTACTAGGGGAGAATGGGTAGTAGCGAATGCTTGGATTTTTATTTGTTGCTGTAAGCCTGTCACGACTTCTAAAACGGCTGGCAAAATTGAACGTTGCCATTGCGGATGTAGATGAGATTCAACTTCATCTATTAGTAAATAAATTTGTTCTACAGGTTGTTTTTTACGCAGTCTAGAGGCTTGCAGGTGTTCGTACCAAGTCCAAACCAGTAAATAAGCAAGTCCTAAAATGCGCTTCATTCCGGCTGAGGCATGGATAACTGGTACGGTTCCATAGGGCATTTTAATTGTGGGAATGTCGCGGATATCTTCCACTGAAATTCGCGTCGGTTCTCCGGGTTCCATCCATTCATTAGCATGGGGTGAAAGTTTCCCGATGACGCGAGATAACAGTTGAAAAGTTGTGCGATCGGGTTGGTTTTGCCACTTGACCCAATCTTGAATAAGACCATTACATAAAACTTGGTCACGATTATCTTTTAATCCGTTCCAAAGAGTGTAAGGACTAAAATGATAAGCCTTTGAAAGATTGCGGGCTGAGTCGAAAACAGAGAAGCCATTATCGACGCGGATATAAATGACTAAACTCCTTAGTGAAGCAGACCAAGTAAGGTCGCGCCATTTTTGTTCCTCAAAATCAAAATTACTGAGAAAACTTTGAGATTCGCCTGTTTTTTGATTGATAAAGCTACAAGAAATTCGGGGCGTTCCTTCTGTTAGTTGTGGAAATGCCGGATTGTCTGCCCAAGTTCCTGTTAGAGAATACCAGATTACATCCAATAAAAAGCTTTTTCCTAATCCGTTATCGCCTGTAAAGATATTGAGTCTATCGGCAAGTTCTACATCAAATTGAGGCGCAGGTCCGACTTGCTTGAGGTGTATTTCTTTTAACATTTGACTTTCCCCTTAGCCTTGAGTTGTTTGCCAATGGAAGACCACTCGTATTTGCCTGCGATTAGTTCTTGCCAATATTTCTTGGCTTCATTCCAGGGTACTAATTCCCACAAGGGGGCGATGTTGAGGACTACACCGTCATTGAGGTCGGGTTCGAGGTTGAGGTTGGCGGCGCGGCGCAGTTTTTCTTCAAAGTCGTGGAGTTCGGAGACTAAGGCTTCTTGACGGTCGATCTGTTTTTCGAGTTGTTTGGCTGCTTTTCCAGTATTGCCTGCGGTGGCTTTGTCTTTGCGAAGTTGTTCCAGGTTGCTTTCTTCTAAGCGCCGTTTGGGTTCGACGTAGATGATGAGGGCTTTGAACAGGATATCTTTATCTAATCGGTGGTAGTAAATCCAGAGGGCGTAGTTTTTCTTGGAGGATTGGAGTAGCCAGTAAATGGGGGCTTTGCGGCGACTCTTAGTGTAGCGACTGACGTGATCCATCCAGAAACCACCTTTGCTAGATTTGCGGAAGTAGTCTCGCAAGTCTTTGATTCCGAGAATTTCGCAGGCTTCTTTTTCGATCGCTTCCGATTTATCGCTCCAGATTACTTCTAGCACGTCCCGCACGCGGCGGATAATATCATCAGGGTGGTCTGGATCGTCTACTAAAATGCCATCCCAATCTATTGCAATGGGGTATTCGGAATCAGGAATGGTGGGTTGTTGAACACTCCCTTCTGGTGGCAGTGTATTAGCCTTCGGTCGGGCGCAGAGCCATTCTTCACTAACGATGTTGCCGCTGATGGCTGGTAAACCATCTGGGCTAACAAGCGAAGCTGGTGAGCAGACGGGAAGTGCCTCAAGAGGTTCAGTCAACATTGGGGCAAGTGATAAGTTTTTAGCAATGCGAACATCCCATCGACCGAATATCGTTCCAACCCCATAACCAAGTAAGTCTATCGCAATGAAACCTGGCAATTCAGATAGTTCTGACTCATAAATGACTTTAATGATTGACCACTGCCTGCGTTCCCAGGGGGGTGGAGCTTCCTCGGAGAAACTCATGCTTTTTTCTAGAAAAGAATCGATACTTAGGAACGCTTGTGCAAATTCTTCCTCAAATGACTTTGCCCTGTTTGAAATGTCGATGATTGAAGGTGGGATAGTTTCAGTAATCTGAGCGAATGGTGATAAGAAGAACTGAGACTCTGGAATGCTTGAACCTAAATTCAGGAGTAGTTGATAAGAGCGGTGTATATAGCTTGTCACAGAGCTAGACTTTATAAAATCATCAGGAGGACTAGGTAAGCTTCCAACATATCCTGCTTCCTTATGTTGTCCTGCTATGCTATTTAGTAAATAGGCAACTAAGCTTGAATTGAGGAAAGCTAATATTGGTTCATAACTTACATTATTTTTAGGAAAAATAGCTTGCCCTTCAGTGGAAAATATTTGGTCTTCTGGAAGATATTGGGCGGTAAAAGACTCAGTTCGTTTGCCAAAAGTTAAACCTGCCCGATAATAATAATTTTGATTAATGATAGTCCGAGATTCTCCTCCATAATTTTCTTGTACGTATTGTTTTACTTCTGCTCCATTATTAAAATAGTTAACAACATATATTTGTTGGCGATAAAGAGGTGATGGATATCCACCGTTCGCCAAAAAAGTCCATATTTTATCTCTCCCAATTTGCCTTGCATCAACTTCCCACCATAGCTTATAAAAACGATAATTATCTCCTGACGCTATTCCAGTACGTGCATCAATAAATTTAGGGTTAATTGGTTGTCCTCTTCTATAGGAGGATAAAATCTGTGATGGCAGCCAGAAAGCTAAGACACTCTTTGAAACTTGTATGAATGCATCTAAAGGAAGTAACTTAGTTATTTCTAGAAGTTCTCCTCTGTTAAGTTGAAATATTGCTTCATGAAGAGCAGAATCTCGCTGTTCGTCCAAATTACGAATATCGAAAAATAGGCTATGCAGGTCATTAGCGGCAGCTACTACAAATGATGCTGTTTCAACGTAAGAATCCAGCACCCCCCAACCATTTGCAGCCATAAGACGAAGACTCAGATTTGGGTTATTTAACAAACTTCGTCTAAAGCCTTCATATCTAGTCTTATGAATAAATGTGGCATCTGTAATTGCACCAAGCAATCCAGTTTTAGTTAGGCGATTAAATCCCCCTATTACAAATCCCATATATAGATTTTTCTGAGCAATTGGAAAATGCTCTGTAAGAATATCGACTGTGCGTTCAGTCGCATCACCAAACGGTGGATTCATCAACACCACATCAAAACGCTTCCGGCAAATGTCGATAAATGCAAATCCTTGAACCGCATCTCCAGCAAACAACTGGCGTAAGAGTTTCTGACTACCCACTGCGCGATTGGCATAGTCCCGTAACGCCTCAAACACTCGCGTCTCTGCTTGGTTCCAAAATTCCTCATCTGTAACATCTGCTACGTCAAACAGATTCAGTTGTTCTGGTTGTGGTTGTTCATATTCTGGGAATAGGGTTAACTGCTCTGTTTTCCACTGCTGCTTTGCCTCTGCAACAATGTCTTTGATTTCCTCCTCAATGTTCAACAACGAACCCGCTTCCCCTGCCAGCTTCATTTTATTGAACATCACCCGCACTAATTGCCCTAACACCTTTGGTTGAAGTTCTGCCACAAACTCATCCAGCAGTTCTTTCTCTCCTGGCATCGGTTCAGCACAGACAATATTCGACTTCGTAATCTTAGGGCGATTCTTCTTAATCCCCATCTCCTGATAAGCTTTCTGCGCCCTCAACCACAGCGCCAACGCCGCAATTTGAGTTGCTCTCAGGTCAATATCAATGCCGTGGAGATTGTGCGCTAAAATCAACCCCGGTACAGCTTTCCGATATTCTTCCCGGTCTGGGTAATCCTGCTGCAACGCTGAACCCAACTGTGAGTCATCGTAAGCTTCCTCGTAGATAATCAGCAGCAGAGTAAAACAGTAGAGCAAAAAGTGTCCGCTACCGCAGGCAGGATCGAGAATTTTGAGCGATCGCGGGTCTTTCTTCGGTCGGTGCGGAATGTAGACAGGCTGCTTTAACAGTTCTTCCTGTGACAAATCCTCCGTGCTACCATTCGTCTGCGGAGCCTGCTCGCTAGCAGCCAAAAACACCTCATTGGGACGGCGCACCAGATATTGGCACTGTTCCTTCAGCACCGTTTCACCCTTTCGCATTTCGTACCAAATCCGCCCCAACGTGTTATCCGTGAGAAACTGCACCACATAACTAGGGGTGTAGAACTGATTCCGAAACGCCAACTCATACGAATTACGCGGTGCCTGACTTTCCTTGCGCGCCTTGTCTCGCAACTCCTTGGGCGTAAAATACTGGTAAACCCAGCCTATCGTCTCATCCTCGACCCAGATATCCTTTAGCTCCTCACTGTTGATCAACTCCAGCACCAAGTCGAGAACCCGCTGAGTTGGCAACAGTCGATTTGCCGGGTCGTGAGGCGAAAACAGCACGCCAATCTCTTCTGACAGCGTACCCCCCAACCATTCCAGAAAATGCCGATAGGCTACATCCTGCTTCCCCTCGTTGTAAAGTTGTTCCTCTTCTGGATAGTCAGCTAAATAGAACAGAAACCCCTGAGACTTCAACCCATCACTGACCGCCTTGCGAATTAGCGATCGCGTTTCCATCATCTTGTACGCACAGAAGCGGTTGAGATGAGTAAACGCCACCTCGCGCACCAGTTGTTCCACAGCATCCTTTGTTTTGAACCCCCCTGCCTGGATATGCTGCAAGTGAACGAGCAACTGTTCCCGATATTCGCGATCGTCCGCTGAGAGATGTCCCATGCGGTCAGCCGCCTCTATTTTGCCAGAAGCATAAATGCCAAACTGTCCTTCAAGGACTTCAGCGACAGCTTCTTCTAGGAGGCGACGGCATTGAGTAACAACGTTGCGGAGGGTGTTTCTCAGGGACTTATCCATTCTCGGTTTCCTCCCATGACCAAGTTGGGTTGCCATAATTGCGGTAGAACAAAAGCTCTCGATCTACTAGCTGAACTTTTCGAGAATCAGGGTTGTATGAAATGATGAGTGGAGTAATGCTGCGGTCTGCTTGCAGTTTGTCGAGCTTGTTTAGAGCAGCAGATAAATCTGAAAGTCTAACTTGTGTACCTGATTCATTAATACGAGCCAGTATTACGTCACGATTTAAACCATTGCAAAGCTCTGCATCCAATGCTTCAACACACACACGAACAATACGCTGATATACTTTAAGTTCACTTGATTCTGAACCCCTAAATCCGCGACTGACTGCCTCGCTGAACTGGCGATAGCGGACAGATTCTTCATTACAGATTTTTCTTCGACATCTATCTAATGCATCTAAGTCAGTTATAGTTTTTCTTTGTTCTTGGGTTTCAAGTATATCGGCTTCAAAGCAGTAAGACTCGGCAATTCTCTGCAATAAACCCACATTCTGATTTGCATCGGTTAAGATTCCTTGCCGGATACTATCGTGCCATAAAAAGTTTAATGCTTCTTCTCCTTGCCTAAGAACTTCCTGAAGTTCTTCGTTCGTCCACTGAACATCTATCTCATTGACACGTCCACTTAAATCTCCATTGTAGTAAGTAAGAAGATTTTGCTCTGCCCAGATTCCAATAATGATGAAAAATACCGAATTATCCCAGAAAGCTTTTAAATCGAAAGCTAATCGCTTCTTTTCGTCGTCAGGTAAATAATGAAAGTCTTCAATAACAACTCTTTTTTGAGATCTCTTAATTTCTTCAGCAATATATCCAAGACTATCTGGACCTATTCCAACAGGTTCATATACCCTTTCTGAACCTTTCTCAACACTACCACTACCTTCTAGTTCAGTCGAACCAGAGGCTACATATGGAATATTCATCCCCCCGGAGACTTTTCCTTTGCCCTCGGCTCCAAATGTAAGAGTATTAGTAATTTCTGTAGGAATTTGAGTATTTAATTGTCTTAATATTTCAACATATATTTGTTCGAGGGTTGAATTAGAACGGCATTGAACAGTTACACACTGATTTTCTGGTAAATTTTTCTTGCGAAGAATTGTCTTACCTTGCTTTGATGCACCATAAATAACGATATGTTGATCGCGCCCTAATAAGTATCTAAATCTTTTGTCTAAACTCGCCCGATCCACATAAGTATATTTAGGAATTGAAGTTGCTATTCCGAAGACTTCACCAAGTTGAGCCATTTTTTGTCACTCCAAAATAATCTTTACGCCTTTACTAACCAGGTCTAGCAGGTGTTCCTTCAACTGTTCCACCACCTGTTCAACTGCCTTTTCAGAGTCAATTGGCTCAGAAGAAAAGTCCACCAATCGCACCCGTTTAGTAACCACTCCCTTCTCTTCAGTCTGTGCCGTTAATTCCTGAATCCGAACCAACACCTGACTTTTTAATCCAGACCAAGCCGCCAAATCAGACTCCATCTGGGCAATATTCGCCTTGCAACTCGGACATTCATTCGCCGTTAGCGACCAGTCGGTTTTGGCAGATAGGTCATTGTCACAAGCCCGTTTTTGCAACTCATTGAGCAACACTTCCTGCTGTTCTGAAGGAACTGTCGTCCACTCACTGCGCCCTTTGATTTCCTCAATCGCAGCTTGATAAGCCTGAGCGCGTTGGGTATGGAGATTTGTATAGTGTTCGGCATAGGCAGTAGCGATCGCTTTTGCATCCGTCTGAATTTCCCCAATGCGGTCAACGAAATACTCAGCATCCAGATTTTCCCGCAGTCGATTCGCAACTTCTGCCAGTTCCGGTTTCCGACTATTCACCTCCGACCACTGATTTCCCAGCACTCGCTTTGCTGCATTTATGACATATAGGGAGGAATCCTTAGTGGCTTCCCGAAATTTCCTCGCGCGATCGCGTGCATCTTTCAGCGATACCCCTTCCCCTGCTAGAATCCGCACACAATCGTCAGCAGCCCCATTCTGAATTGATGTCAGAGACTCTCGGTAGCTTTCAAGTTTGTCGATGGCTGGCAAGTTGTTCGCCCTTGCCTTTGCCTCGACGGGTAACAACTCCGCCAACTCTTCCATCGCCAGTTGCTTGAGGGAAGTGGCGATCGCATTTTTGTCCATATCCACCGTCTCCCCGGTCAACTCCTCATAGTTCTTTACCGCCTGTTTCAGGGTAGACAAACCAATTGGTTTAACAGGAGTATAGAGGGCAGATTTGAATGCCGTGTTACTGGTGAACGGTTCGCGACTGCGGGGGTCTGTGTAAGAGTCAAACCGCTGCCCCTTAGAAGAAACCTCTATCGACCCCGCACGGAATAGCACCGCCAGCACCAGCCGCAGCATATCCCGGTCCCACCCGTAACCGAGTCCCCCAAACCGACTCTCTAACGCCTTCCCCATGCGGGTGTCTTTATTGCCATACTCTTGTTCTCGCTTCAGGTAGTCAAAAATTTCCTTGGCTACATCAGCATCGGGGTTGGGGACAAACTTGGCATCATCTTTGATAACCAGATTTAATCCAGAATCCCCACCATAAAATACTTGAGATAGACCGCTCAAATTGGCCGCTTTGAGGATTTCCTCGGCTTCTGAACCTTTGAGCGATCGCGCCCCCATCTCCAGTTTGGGATAAAGGTCTGGAACGGCAAAATCAAAGAGTCTCTTAAAAATTTCATTCGCACTCTTGCCTAGATCCGAACCATCCTTAGACATACCCCGGAACATACCCGTCCCGGCTTCTAGCGCGTCTACCAACTTTTCCTCTAACCGATTGGAAATGCGGACGACTTCACTCTTCTCTGCTTGCAGGGAAGCCGCTTCTTCATTGGTAATCCGGTTCTGTCCTGCCATCTGATTGTACTTATTTACCATTTGGCGGGAAGCGTACAAATCAACTACCAGTCGGTCGATGTCCTCATTTAAGGAGAAGACCCAATAAATATCATTTTGGTGGGTCTCCTGACGGCTTTCACTGCGAATTTCAGTGACTTTATTGACAAACTCTTGCTCATCTGCTGCCGTGCAGATCGATAATGGGACTTGCCCCTCGTTACCGATGGAATTACTATCGACTTTGACTCCTACCTGGAAGGTCTTGAGGTCGCGGAATCGATAGGTTTTTAGCTTCGGGTCATTGAAAATTTGCCGCAGGGCTTCGCGAACAATTTCACTGCGGTCTCTGGGTCTAGGAGAATGCCCTCGGCGTTCAGTTTCCCAATTCTTCTCCTGCGCCGTTTGCAGCTTCCAGCCTTCTTCGGTGTTGCGAACGAACTTAGCCTCGTAAAGCCGTTCTAGAGATTTTTCCACCGCCGCCACGAGTGCTGGCTGACCGACACTATCCACCAAACAACCAGCAATATTGGCTTCAGTGCGCGGCAAATCTCGCACGAATTCTAAAAGACAGATAGTTTTTGCCACCCGTGCTGCCATTCCCCGGTCTTCTGGCTCGTTCTGGAAGCGCTGGGTAATCTCGTCAATGTCATTCCGTTTTTCCGTGGAAAGGTTGCCCTCGACCAGCTCATAAATTTTGTCCAGAGTAACCAAGGTGCCCAGCGGCTTTTCTGCTAAGGCTGTGCGTTCAGACACCAGCATTTCATAGGCTTGCTTTATAATCGTGCGGTTACTGCCACCAAAATGTCTCGGCGCTCCGGGTTGCAGTCGGATACCCGACATGATTTCGATCGATAGCCCGATGAAATGGGGGAGGTAGGGGTAAAACTGAACGAAATCTGCTTCGGTAACTTCGCTTTTGCGGGTGGTTCTTTCCAGCCGACAAGCCGCGTTGAGTTGTCCCTGAGATTCCCGAAACAGGTTCTGCAACAACTGCACCGCGTCTTCTTTCTTCGCCAAAACCCGGCGCGTCGCCACCTCGCGGATGTCTGCCGGTGCCATATCAATCCGCTGCTTGAAGCGGTCTTGGAGTTTCGCCAGTTCTACCCGCTTGTCATCAATGGCAGCTACCACTTCATCGAGTTTTTCCTGAGAGGTAACTACCACCCAAATTGGGGCAACCGCCTGTTTCGCCTTGAGGAGATTCTTGCCAACTTTACCAAACTGTTCCACCACAGCCCGCAAGTCTTCAATTTTCTCAGCACTCCGGGCTACATACTGCCCTACCTCGTCAATGACAAAGACCAACGCTTTCCCCGGTCGTCGCCGCGCACACAAGTCGAAGGTTCGTTCTACAAATTTGCCTACAGTGATATCGGCACTCTTGTTCCGCAGGGATTGAGACCAGGAATCGGCGGTAGGGTAAGTAACTGGGTCTAAAGCGTGCAGGATCGCACTTGCTCGGTTAATTTTCTGCGCTCCCTTACGAACCCGCTGCCAGTCAAGGCTATAAGTAACCTGACAGCAGGTTACGAACTCATCTAGCTTGCACTCTCGCTCTAGTTCGATTTCTAGTTCTGCCAGATCGTAGTCTTCTGCATAGTCCAACTCGCGCAGCAGAGCATTGTACATGACTTCCGCAATCCGTTCGGTCGAGCGTCTCACAGCACGGTTAACTGAGACATCGAACATGATGACCTCAGTAGGAATTCTGGCGTTGATAGATTTGAGTAAATCACCAAGCCGCGGGTCATTTACCTGAGCGATGAATAAGTCAGTGGCGCTTTGATTTAAGACAGTTCTGTTAGCGAGGATATATCCCAAATTCTTGGCGAACGAAGACTTCCCAGAACCAAAGAATCCAGAGACCCAAACTCCAATTCCTTCATGGGGGTCAGATGGAGCTTCGGCGATTTCCCTTAGAAGGTGGTGATATTGGTCTTTAATTCGCTCCGTTGCGATATATTCACTAATCTCTGTATGTACGGACTGTTCGTCAGTTTGGTCAACTTTAACGATTTCCTCAATCGGTTGCTGGAGGTCTCGCGTTAGCAGTTCGCCAATCGTCTTCATGCCTTGCCTTCCTCCGACTTAACCATAGATTTTTACTCGGTAGTTCCCCATCGCTTCTCGTTCTTTAAGCGCCATGAAGCGCAAACCCGTTGTCCCTTCTAGTGTTCCCGGATAGAACAAGATAGTTACCACGCGGGTTCGACCTTGCATTTCATCAAGCAGTTTCGACATCTGATAAATGGCTGGTGCCATAGCAGCAGACCGCAAGAGAAAGACAATGTTCTTGGCGGGGTCGAGTGATCGCAGACGTTCTGCCAACATCTGAGGTAGATAAGACCAATCGGGGTCTGAAAGATAAATGTTCACCTGCTCTTGTGCTGCCTCAAATCCCCGTTCTCGCTCTAGTTCTAGAATGGCATCCAATCCTTCGGAAGTGGCGATCGCTTCCCACAGGAGTTCTGCTAATGAAATGGTCTGCACCTGTTTACCACAGTCCTCCATCCGGGTAGCCAGCAGTTTGGCTTCTCGCCGCACCTCCCATTCCTCTTTAGGGTCGTAGCGCAAAATGGCAAAGGGTAGATCGTGGTGGACGCTAATTCTAGGGGGAACTGTCTTCAGATCGTTTTCAAGGAGTTCAATCCGGTCTTTGAGCGATAGCATGGGCATACTCCTCAAGCGATTCTGTTGAAAAGGAAATCCGAATGATTGAACCAGCCGCGTAATACTCCAACAGATGAGCCTGCTGCGCTTCGATGAAAAAGTGTTCTACGGCTTTCGGGTATAGGAAGAATAGCTGCCACTCGTCCGAGTGAAGGAGTTTTTCTCCCGATGGTTGGTTTTGCCGCAGATACAGAGCAATGTAAGCAAAAGCTTCCACTGGTAAGTAAATCGGAGCTAGACGTTTTTTCACAGCCCCTTGCAAGATACCGAAATCGCGAAGCGTACTCAGGATTTCCCTAGCGCAGCGCGTTATTGTAGTATCCGACCAGGAACCCTGTGTTTTGCCTTGGGCAATTTGTTTGCTAATCCAGTTTTCGACATCGCGAACGCTAACATCCTGACGCCCCACGTTACGCATTGAAGTCAGTAAATCCATGACAGCATCGTGGAGCAGTCGATCTGACTGGGTGGCGTGGAAGTAAAGAATACAGCTGAGTCCCTCGGCTGAAAATCTACCGTTTACCAGCCTAACCAATGCCTTAGTGACTGCCAAGTCGCTCAAGTACCGTTGGCGAAAAATTGCCAAGATATCTGTGACACGCGATCGCGATGCCTTGCCGAAGATATTATCTTGTTTCGCCCGATCCAGATTCTCTGCTATAGACAGGCTTTCATCCCAGTTGGACAGTAGAATTTTTGTTTCTGTGATGAGCGCTCCAGCCTTGATGATTTTGCTGGTGTAAGTAACAATTTGGGTGGCGGTCATCAATCTTTTTGTTCCTTTATTAGAACCTTCTGTCCCCACGCAAGAGCCAGACTTTTAATCAGAAGACA
The DNA here is from genome assembly GCF_014695635.1 of Coleofasciculus sp. FACHB-712. Lineage (NCBI taxonomy): Bacteria > Bacillati > Cyanobacteriota > Cyanophyceae > Coleofasciculales > Coleofasciculaceae > Coleofasciculus > Coleofasciculus sp. FACHB-712. Next base: position 23,851 of record NZ_JACJOQ010000539.1, read on the forward strand.
AGCATAACAAGCAATTGAGGCATTCCTCGCCAGTATTCATTTTACTGTGTTCGAGTTTTTCATGAATCCTGATTCTGAATTATTGAAAACTTAATATTTATTCTTTAATCATGATTCTTTATACTAGAATTCATAAAATAATGATTAGGTAGGACTTGTCCTTCAGAATTGCCCATTGCTGACAATCGCGATCGCATCCCAGAAAGGGGGCGTAGGAAAAACCTGTACCTGTGTCAACTTAGGTTCAGGATTACAACAGCACAAAGTTAAAGTCGTGCTGGTAGACATGGATGCCCAAGGTTCTGCTACCTATGCTTTGGGATTAGCGCCGGGAAAACAACCGGGTTTTGACCGCTGGCTAGAAGGGGAAGATGTTATCCGCACCGATACCGCTGTACCCTTAATTCCCGGCGGAACGGATACGGCTTACGTGAAATGGGATTCCCCAGAAATTTTACGTAAAGCCATTAGCCAACTGGATTGCGACTTAGTGCTGCTGGATTGTCCTCCCTCCCTCGTCCCCGCTACAGTTGCGGCACTTGTGGTAGCGGATAGAGTTCTCGTGCCAGTGTTGGCAGACCCCCTGGTTCTAGTGGGGTTGGCTCAAGTGCTGGACACTTTAAAAGATGTTAATCCAGATGTTCCCGTTGATGTTTTGCGTAGCCGGTACAAACCAGCGTTGAACATGACAGCGGAAGCAGACTCGGTGCTAGTCAGCGACAACCGATTCAATCTACTGCGAATCTCCATTCCAGAAAACGTGGCGATCGCGGAATCTGCTGGACACGGGCAATCTATATTTGAGTATGCTTCCAAAAGTAAAGGTGCCAGTGCCTTCAAAGCATTAGCTGGTGAAGTGATAAAGGAATGGGGGTTAAAGAAACGTGGCAGGAAGTAAAAAACGCATGGGACAGCGTAACCCACTGCAACTGTTCAACGACTCCCAAGAAGAGTCTGTTACTCCCGAACCATCCAACGAAGCTCCTCAAGAAGATTCAGGAATAATGAAAAATGAATCATTAATCAAGATTCATGAATCTGGAAAAAATAATCAAGAATCAGGAATCAGGAATCAGGATTCTGGTACATTGAAGCAAGAATCAGAAGATACCAAGACACCTCCCCTGTATCCCTTATCGGTGAGGATACCAGAGCCATTGAACGACGCCTTGGATGATGCCGTCAAACAGACCCGCCGTTCTATGGGGCGTAAGATTCGCAAGGAAGTCTTGGTATCGCTAGCAATAGAGACTATGTTGAAAAAAGTCGAGGGAGCGGGTGGGTGGAGAGCGATCGCATCCGAAGAAGAACTGCGAGAGTTGCTAGGATTGCACAACGAGTGACCCAGCTCCCCCAGCAACCTATCCCACGCTTCTCTAGAGCATGACTAGCGTAAGGAACTAGAAACTCCAAGTAAGAACCCAACTTTATTGGGAACCAGAAATTAACTCATCACCTTGCAAACCATAACAATTCCCCACCTTAATCATGAAAAAAGACTTTAACAATTCCAAGACCCTAATCGATGACTTCACTCCGGTTCCTAAACAAACATTAGACTTGACAACAGCTTTACAAGGGAAACAGGTTACGGTGCGGGAGTTGAAGTTTGGAGAGGGCTTTCAGAAGCTTGTGAAACCACCTCACTTTGATGCGATTCGATTTCTCAACTCAACGATGGGAGTTGATGAAAACATAATGACGATGGAAACCAGCGTTGGCGAACATTTTTCCTGTCCAGAATCGGCAAGGAAGGCTTTCGCGTCAATAAATCAACTGAGGCACCTGCCTATTGGTTACAGGAAGGTTAATGGTGTTGATCGCCTATGGTGCAAAAGGGGAAATTCCGACAGTAAGAATAGCGATCGCGCCAGCGCAAACAAGAACGTAGATCGCGTCGGATGCAAAGAGAAAAACTCTAACGGTAATTCCAAAGATAGGGAAGAGGAAAACTACATAACAGCAGCCAAGTACCTACCAAACCTACTACGAGAGAACGGCGACATTCTGGTTAGGCCCGATCAACAAGAGATATTTGCCCAATTCAAGAAAGCATACAGAACCCAAGCTCTATGGATTGAGCATTACCGCCTAGGAAGCTCAGACATTCTAACCGAGTCAGGGTTCAAACCTCCAACTGAAAGGCAGTATAGACCCGGCAAGATATCTGCGAAGCTTCATGAGCTTATCCAGGATATGTGGGCAGATGCAAAAATTAACCAAAATTCACTATGCAAATGGATATTGGCTTTCGATTGCCCATCTCAAGCCTGGTTGACTTTGGAAGCTATCTTACTACTCAACCAATGGGACGAACATACCCCCAAAAATGGGTTTCAGCTATATCAAGCGGAGCAGGCTACTCTGAAGCGGCTTAGAGAATACGAAGGGATTAAAGTTAGTTTGCTCTACTCCGACAACGAAGAAGAAAATTTTTTATTTCTTAAGGACGCCTTCTCCGTTACCCTCATCCAATTACTGGAATCTGGAGTCGAGCTAGCCGAATACCAAGCCTATTTGAACGCCAAAACAGGAGAAGCCAATGCCGCACGTAAAGGCGAAAAAGGCAAGCGTTCAAACAAAGGGTTTGGCACGTCAAAATAATTGGCTCTTCCGTACCTAATATGCTAATCCGCCTCTGGCGATGCCCCAAATCTCTGCACAGCAAGACTTTGGGGCATTATTTTCAATTATTTTTAGCGGTAGAGGCGCTAAGAAGCCCCAAAGGTTTCTATTCCAGACTTTTCAGCCCTTTAAACTAATAGCTTGGCAGACCAAGTAATGAAGAACCAAATAATTTAATGAATGCTGGTTTTGTCATTAAACTTTATATTGTAACGGTAAATTTACACAAAACTCGAAAATTGTACGCTTCTAACACGAGCAAAAAATACTCTGATAGTCTGAGCCAGTAACTAAAAAGAAGAGCCAATACCTAGCTTTTAAGCCAAACGAATAAGCCTTGCTACTAGGAATTCAACGCAACTGGACTGGCAAAGTTCGGCAGAGTTTAATACCTAGTTGCAGGGATACTCATTGATTTTCGCTCCTAGCTCACTTGATTTGGGTATAGGGTAGAAAACTTTGGCTCTTTAAAATTGTTGAAGTGTACAGATAATCATGTCCAAGTCAAAAAAAATCAAAAGGAAAGGTAGACCCCGCTTAGAACACGAGAAAAAAGCAAGTTCTAAAGGAAGGAAATCAATGCGAGGTCAGCCTGAAGCCTATGACGAACTCAAAAAAATTGTTTCTTTAAGTCTTACCCCAACCGCTTTGACAGGATTAGATGAATTCAGTGCTTGTTTAAATATTTCTCGCAGTGAATTGGTTGAGCGAATCGGTCGGGGTCTGCTGACGATCTCTGAACTGACAACGAAGACCGAGTGAAACTTACGTTTCTACTTGGACTAGAGGCCTGGAGCTACTAAGTAAGAGCTAAATGACTCGCCCTCCCCAGATGAGTAAAAGGTTGCTTCAATCCTTAGCCTTTAATAAACCTAGAAAGGCGGAGGATTAGGATTTATTTAATACCTAAAATTTATTAGGTATTTGCTAATTATTTATTAATAAATTCTAGGTTTTTGAAGCTAGAAATAATACTCCAAAAGGTTTGAGCATTTATATAGCTAATTGCCGCAGGCAGCAATCAATTCGCTGGGTTCAATAGCAAGCAGGGCTGTCTATAATAAATAAACGATTAAAGGAGGTTGGAGATGAAAAGATGAGCAAAACTTAAATCATTGGCACCGTAATTCGAGAGCTTTTAAATAATAGCTCAATGACAATTTAGTTTTTTTGTGTACCATCAGAGGCATTTATTATGCAGGACTCTATCACTTGCTGGTCAGTATTCGAGATGTATGAAGAACAAGTTCAAGCGATATATCCAGAGTCGAAAGCTAAACGAATTATTAATGAATTTCGTTGCGCTACTTTACGGTTTTGGTTATCGCAATTAGGCTTTACTCGGGCAACATCAGGCCGAAAGATGACAAGAGCGGATATTGAGGCAGCTAAGGAGTTTTTAAAAACGTTAAAAGTTGAAGTATTGCTCAGCGCCCGTCAAACAATACAGCAGGCTTTCCAGAGCCAAAAAGCATCTATTGCTAGCCAAAACACTTACGGAAATCGATTTAACCAATTTTTGAGTTGGAGCGAACAACAACAGTGGTGGCCAGCTAAAGGTTCGCGGCGGGCGATAGTGAAACAGCAATCCTGCCCAGCCAGGAAGAATATTTATGGCTCTACCTCCAACACTCCCTTAACCGAGCGGAGCACAATGCGTCAGGAATATACGCTCAAGCCTCAAGACACGCCTGTTCCTTTACAAAAAGAATTGGATGACTTTTATCAATATTTAACTGACCCAGACTGCCCGTTCCGTGTGATTGACCCAATTAGCGAATTATCCGCATTAAAGTACACCAAGGATATACGTCTAATGCTTGGTTGGTTTTGTTACCACCGCACACCGCCAATTGGTTTAGAGGAAGTGCGTTTGTCACATTTGATTTCTGTGGTTAGGCAAGAAGACTTAGAACATCTCAATAGCAAAGAACAGGCAAAACTATGGAAACAGCATAAGCAAACCCTTGAAACTTGGCTGTGCAGTTATTTCCGTTTCTTAAGAGAAGTCCTTCAGTCGAAAAGTCCTTCTACCAAATACAGTAAGTTAGGGGCGCTTTTAGCACTGGCTAAGTTTCTCTACACCAGTGAGGTGGAGGAAGAGGCGGATTACAAGCAGATTCCTCTGTTCAAAGCGCTCAACAACCACTTAAGTTCAGTGAGAAAGGACATCAGCGAGTGGGTGAAAAATCGGCAGTCTGTTTCAGATTTTGAGAAGAAGTGGCCGGATACAGCAGAAGGCGAAACAGCGATGGAAGTTGTTAGAACGAAAATTGTAGAACCGTTGCGTCTGGAGTGCCGACCCAGAAACAGCCGAGGTGGAATTCGGGTCGGCTCTGCCATTGCCAAAAGCTATCAAGATTACTTAAAGTGGTCGCTGCTTGCCGACATCCCCGCAAGGCGGCAACAAGAATACCGTACTTTAAGAATTGCGCTGATTTGTCCTGTTAAGCGTCCAGAATCTGTACCACCTGACAGCTTGTATCATCCCCTGCCGCCTGCACAAGTGCGTGAAAAACATTGGGATGGCACAATTAAGGACAATTATCTTTACTTTACCTATGTCCACGAGAAAAAGCTTTATCCTCAAGGGGTCTGGGTGCTGGACATTCAGCAGTACAAAACCCGCTCGACTCATGGCGCTCAATCGATAGTAATTCCCAACCGCCAGTTTGTTGACGGCAGTTGCTTCTATGATTACCTTGAACACTATTTGTACGGCAGTTGGATCTGTGATGGTTATAAAAATCAACAGGTCTATGATTGGTGGCAGCCGGAGTTAAAGGGACAGCGGGGACGCTGGGTGACAAGTGGGCGAGCTGAATTCAATCCGTTGGATACCTTCTATCTGTCAACGGATGCCAATTCGCCCAAGTGGCCTTGGGGCTATGTGTTTGTCCTCCCCAAAATTGGCATCGGAGCATCAGCTTCGCATTTTGGTTCCTCGTTTGAAAGTACCTCTCATCGTTTTATTGGTAAGCGGATTTCACCCCATATGATGCGGTCTATCTGGGCGACTTGGGCGTATCAAGTCCGGCTTGATGACGCCCAAACTCGGTCATTAGCTTATGCGATGGGACATAACGTTGAGACATTACGGGGAATGTATGAGCGCTGTACTCCGGAAGAGAAGCGCCGACCGATTGAGGAGGTGATTGAGGAGCTGTTGTTTAAGCAGCCGCCATCACCTGAGTTGAAGCAGGAAGCGAACACCGAGTCCGAAAGTTTGCTTGCCCAGTTGCAGAAGTTAAGTCCTCTGGAACGAGAACAGCTCATAGCGATGCTGGATAAGTAATGGGGCTGCTATCTTGACCGATGGTGGGTATTCTAGGGGCCAGGCTTGAGGGTTTGGAGCGTCTTCCAGCTCAGACTTTTCTTGGCTATTGTTGGGCGTGGCTGCAATAGAAGTAAGTACCCTGGTCGGTGAGATTGAATGCGATCGCTATGTGCTTGGGAAGCTTTAAATCCAATCAAGTTACTTGCACAACTTCGTTGTCACCAGCTCTCCAGCGGCGTGCGATCGCAATCAACAACTCAGGAATCTCGTCTTCAGAAATATCCTTAAACTCACCCTCGCTTACACTTAGCCTTATCGGTTCCCCAGCTAGGAGCGAACAGAAATACTTGCGCGACCCCGGAGCCAGTTGCTGCATCGCTTCAAGAAGGCTATCGAGCATATCATCGGTTACGCCTTTCTTCCCGTGCCTAAACTGCGACACGAGACTCTCGCTAGCCTGAGCTTCCTGAGCTAAGGCTCTACCACTAATTTTGTACCGCTTCAGAGTCTCGTTAAAGGCTTCGTGGATCAGCATTAAAGACCAAGGTAATACTTCACTTCAAGTGAATTGAGCTGTACTATAAGTAAAGTGTTTTCCTAAACCGGAGACACCGAAGTTGAAATTAAGCAACCGCGCTTAGAGGTACGAAGCTCCGTTATTGGGAAGGAAAAGTATGGTGCTACCACTTAACTTTAGCAAATTCAGGAAAATAGCCAATACCTATACGAACTTTAAGCATGAAACGGCAAGAGGAGGAGTTTGAGAAATGTTCACGACGCCTCAGCCCCAAGCTCCTCAGACCGTTCGAGAAACTATCCAGTGGCTGCTGCGCCTAGGCCGTCCGCCACTGCCTGAATGTCCGATCGAGGCAGCAAAACAGGGCAAAGAACCCAAACAGCCTTGCTTCTTGGATGGGAAGTATCTGAAAACGGTCAACTGGAAGCAATGGCAAGAGATTCAACCCTTGCAGGAAATCCTCAATGCCTGGTTCTCCAACCCGAAGACAGGGATAGGCACGCTAGGCGGTTGGAACGGAAAGCATTGGCTTGGATGGATTGACTTCGACCGAAAAGACTTCCCCTCCCCGGATGCGTGCGATCGCACAATACAAGAGTGGCTCGAAAAGTACATAGTGTTGGAAAAAGCTCCAATGTTTCGGACTCCCAGTGGGGGTTATCGCTTCTTAGTCGCCTTTAGTCGAGAACCAGAAAACTTTAAAGCTAACTCTGGGTTTAGCCTCAAGCCTGATGGAAGTCACCACGTTGGGGAACTGCTCAGCAAGAACGGCGGACACACGCTTCTGCCTCCAACAGTCGGAATTACTGGCATTGCTTACGAGTGGATGCAATGGAGCGAGTATCCACCAGTAGTAGAGCAACCCGAAGATATCGGAATCTATCCACTTATTAAAAAAGCTGAGAGCGAGCCAACCACACTCCAGTTACCTCGGCGTAGCAACTTGCTCGGTGACACGCAACTGACAGACTTATTAAATAACAATATACTGCCGAGGTTTTCAGCTCAGCAGGCTTTCAACTGGTCGGGACACAACCTCCAAGAATACCCTGGCGGTAAACACAAGGGTAACTGCCCTTGGCACGAATCTAAGTCGGGTACGGCTTTCTACTGCGAACAGAAAAACAGCGTCTGGTTGTGGCGATGTCCAGCGTGTGAAATCGGTGGCGGGGTGGTAGAGTACCGCCATCGTCTTGCAGGCGGCAACGGATCACCGCGAGGACGAGAGTTTGTAGAACTCATGCAACAGCTAGCTTGGGAAGTTGGTGTATCGATTCCCAGTAGTTTAGAGCGCAAGTCTGATAACTCCAGCCATTCGAGTAACAAAGTAATTCCACATCCTACGGCTCTGAGAAGCACTCTCAACACTGAGGAACTATCAAAGCGAATTGACGACCTAATTGAGCGGGAATTACCAGAGTCGGAGTTAGAGCTAAGGCTTTCGGATTTAGTACGGGAAGCCGATCGACATCCCAAAGAAGTTCGGTCGGTATACGATGCGCGGCTTGGCGAAAAAACCCAGCAGCAGGATTTATCGGATAACGTCGTTCAGTTCCAGAAGTTAGCTGACTATCAGCTCAAAGCACAAGCCGTCAACTGGGAAGAGCTTCTGCCTGAACCACTCATCAGAGGATTGTTGACGAAAAGCGAGTCTTCCCGGATCGATCCAATCTACCTGATTCAAAGTTTGCTACCAGGTGTTGGGGGAATGATAGGTGCGAACATCGGTCTGGTTGCAAAGGAAGGAGAAACCGAGCCTGATTGCTGGATTGAGTATCCAAACCTCTGGACGGCTACCATCGCTCCTCCCAGCTCTGGGAAATCAGATGCAGATCGCGCTATCCTCAGTCCGATTCGACACCTGCAAGATACGGAAGCTGACCGCTACGAACAGAGTAAAGCGACGCTTTCTAAGTTAGAGGAAGTTTGGAAGAATAAGCCAGCCAAGGTGCGAGAAACACTACAAGATACCCTGGAAAACCCAGCTAATTATAAAGAGTCAGAAGTTGGCACATGTCGAAAGTATTTGCTTGATGAAGGCGAAATTGAAGCGATAAAGCGCAGGATTTCAGAACAACCTGCTCATGCTGGCTCTATCTGGGCACCTGACGAGTTATTAGGGCTTTTCAAGGGTTTAGATCAGTTCAAGTGTCCCGGTAAGGGCAATGCCCGACAGTTTTTACTGAAGGCTTGGAACGGCCCCCTTAGAGGAAACGTGGACCGGGTGAACGAGAATGAAAGTTTTCGCTTCCAGATGCAGTTACTGACGATCTGTGGAGGCATACAAATAGAACCCGCCAGTCAATTCTTCAATCCAGACGGCAACCATACAGATGCTGATGGCTTACAATCTCGTATTCTTCCAGCTATCCCGACACTGCACCCAGATTTTGATAAGTGGTCGGATATCAAAGTCAGTCTGGATAAACTGCTCAGCAACCTTTACGAGAAGCTGGCTCTACTCCCGAAAGGGTTAGTCTACCTCAGTCCTCAAGCCATGCAGCGCTGGAAACGTCAGTGGGAAAAGTACCGTAGGGGTTACAAAACCTATTTGCACACGAATCCAGCCTTTGCCTACTTTCTGGGAAAAATGTGCAGCAACCTCATGCGGCTTGCCCTGATTCTTCATTGCCTCGAACACTGCTACCGTCCAAAATCTAACTTCTTCAGCTTGGGGTTAGACACGTTTGAGCGAGCAATTGACTTGGCTAGTTTCTACATCGGTCAGTTTCGATTAATGCAGGCTCAATTTACTAAGTCACCGGAACAGGGGCTAAGTGAGTTTCTAATGAACATCCTGTCCTTGTGCCTGGAAGAAGGGCGAATTAACCCCAGCCGCGTCATCAACAAATGGCGTCGGCACAAGGGTAAAGATGGTAAGTCACTCAGATCGCCTGAAGTTCAGGAGATGTTCAAAACTATTGCCCAGTCACGACCCCAACAGGTTTTGTTTGACGGCAAAGAACTCATAGCATTGGTAGCCGATCGCTCGGCTCAAATGCTTTCTGCCCGAAGCGACAGCACCACGCTCTCGACTTGTGTTAATTCCCAACTGTTCGAGCAGACGGCTAATGGCAGAAGTCAAGGGGTGACTGTTGAAAAATGCGATTGTACTCCGCGCACTGCCGAATGCGATCGCATTCGATCAATATGCGATCGCCCCGATCGAACGGAAAAAGTCCCACGGGTTGAGGAGTTTGATGATTTATTCGATCAATGCGATCGCTCCCCCTCCCTTACCTATGAGCTTGATACGGGTGATTCTCTATCAGTAAATTTGTTTGTCCAACCCCCACTTTGCGATCACATCGATCGAAAAACCGAGGAAACCCAAGTAGGGAAAGATACAGAGGCGTTCGATCGGGGCGATCAAATGCGATCGCATTTGATCGAATGTGATCGCATTCAATCAAAAAATCAGGCGGAAGAAGCACCAGCCCCCCAAGGCGCTGCTTCCACGTCTTGGAATCCTGAATCCACCTTACCTACTAAGTTCCGGGAAGGCGATCGCGTTTTTTGGGAAAATTGCCCTCCCTATTGCGAAGAGTTTGCCCCATTTGAAATCACAGCTATTGATGGCGATTACGCCAAGCTTGACTTGATTAACAAGCCAGTACCACTTGCAGAGCTAAAGCTAGCGACTTAGCGCTCTCAAGAGTTACCCCGACCCCGACGCCCTAATGCTTAACGCTCATTAAGCGGCTTGCAGCAGGGGTTCTCAGGGTATGCGTACCCGTGAAAGCCGTAACGTCTTGTTAGACGTTACACAGAAAATTCCCGCGCCGCCTGTAACCTCTAGTTAGGAGTTACACCTTGACTTCAGAATCAAAGAAAAAATTAGAAATTCTTAAGACAGCGGCAGACATCTCAGATTGGGGATACGGTCGCTGGGCTTACGAACAGTGGGAAATCTTCAACGAACAGTATTGGGACGGAAGTTTAGAACCCGGTGCTATTTTTTGGGGACTTACACCCCACGGACAATCACTTGGCTCTTATGAATCCTGGCGCAATGCCATTACCTTGCACAAAGCTCTTGTTGAACCAGCTTCTAACGCTTGGAGGCGAGGTAAATTACTGGGTAAGAAATTCGCGGCGGATGTGTTGCTCCACGAGATGATCCACCAAGCTCTTCTTCAACAAGGAAAAGTCTGCCCCGAATCTCACAACTGTGAGGCTTGGTGCGATGAGATTAATCACCTCATACCCTTAATGGGCATCGAAACCAGTCTGATTGCCCGACCTGTGAAGCAGCGTCGAATCAAAGTTGAGTTAGTGGGGGTAGATGGCAAGCTTACAACAAAGTCCAAAGTAACCTGGGAGCCACGACCGGGGTTTATGCCTCGTTCGACGATCGCTAATTTCCCCCACTCGTTGCGATCGCACTCTTACTATGAAAAATCAGCCGTACAGTTAGGTAAAAAATGTGGATTGTTGGTAGATAGCGATGCCGCCGTTGAGCGTAACGTCTAGTTAAGCGTTACGGTTCTTCATTACTTGGTATGCCAAACTATTAGTTTAAAGGGCTGAAAAGCCTGGAATACAAACTTTTGGGACTTCTTAGCGCCTCTCCCACCAAAAATAATTTAAAATAATGCCCAAAATCCTTGCTGTGCAGAAGTTCTGGGTATTGCAGGAGGCAGATTAGCATATCAGGTACGGAAGAGCCAGCGTTACAGTTAACGCGCCAGCACGAGCTTAGCACTCTGTTGGGACGGATAGTAATATTTATTGACGCTTCTGTTTCAGCCAAAGCAGCCTTGTGGCTGTGCCTTGTGGAATCTTCGTTACTTTGGTTGGCTTACTCCCATTTACATCAACCAGGTAAAGAAAATTAGTACACTCAGGATAACCTATTAGTAACAAAGGGCGATAACATTTACCGTCGTACCCAGCTGCAAATACAATCTTTTGCCCGTCAGGTGACCAAGCGAAGTCTTGAATACCGCCAGCTGGACTTTTAGCAGGTGTAGGAAACAGTTCTCGCAGCTTTTTAGTCTTCAGATCCAATAGCCAGATTGTTTCACTGTTGAAGTTGAAGTTGTTATTGGTTTTGGCCCTAATGAGCAAAGCGAGATAGCGACCATCCGGCGACCACTTCATGGCTTCATCATTAGAAGATAGAGATGGGAATATCCGAATTGGTAAATCATCTTTGGCATCAAGGACTACTTGCAGGTTACTTCCGTCAGAGTTGATTTGGTACAGCGTCTTCAAGGTTTTCTTCGTATCCCTGTGCCAGAAGGCAAGAGTTTTACTGTCTGGTGACCAAATCAGTTGGTAAACACTACCAGGAGCGAGTTGAGTAATACGCCGCGAACGCTGACTAGCAATATCGAACAGGTAAACATCTTCGACAATGCCAAAGGTTTTGTCAGTAAAGCCGTCTGTATAAGCGACAGTTTTCCCATCTGGGGACAAGGTGTACTGATTACTACTGCCAAAACTTTTGTCCTTGATTTTTAAGACTTCTATAGAACCGTTAGGACTAATGGATTTTTTCGCGTATAGAAGTCGTTGAGTCTCAGGAGACCATGACACATAGGATCTCCTCGTTTCCTCGTTAAGAGCGCTTGGGATACTGTTGGGAAACTCCCACTTAGACATTTTCCAATCTGTTGAGTTTACTACATACCAACCCTGTTGCTTGTTAATCTCGGTGAGGTTGAGGATAACGTCGCGATCGCTTGGTAAGCTGGTAATGCTCTTGACAGGAGCAAGTATTGACACGCCACACCCACCCAAAAGCATATAGATCAGGAAGAAAAATCTTAGCGGTTTGAAAGAGGCTTTCATTTTTTAACAGCGGCGCTTAAGCCTTACAGGGATAGGGAGCATTGAATTTCTGTCCTTCCAGCCTAAGCGTGGAGGTGTGGCAGTTATGCAACCTCACATTCTGCTTTTCTAACTGTCACAGTCAATCTCACCCAATATCGCCATTGGATATTGGTGCAAAAATGATGTCTAGTTTACCAACACATGCTGTTGGTGTAATGGATAGGGGATTGGCGGGATTAAAATTTATTCAAGACTTAGTACAAAAAAATAAATACTTCGTTTTGCGGATACAAAACAATTGGAAACTAAAATTTTAAGAGTCAAATAAATTAGTAAAAATTGGTGCATCTAACGATGCTCAAGCATATAGAGTGATTAATTTTTGTGATGTGGAAACCCGAACTGAATTCCGGGAGTGTGACTAATTTACCAGCAGCAGGAGATGCAGCAGTTAGTGATGATGACATTAGGGATATTTATCGACTCCGCTGGAGAGTTGAATTATTATGGAAGTTTTTAAAGATGCACTTAAAACTTGACAAATTAATTACCAAAAACGTCAATAGTATTACTATCCAAATTTACGTTAGTTTGATAGGTTATCTGATTTTACAGCTTTTATGCATTCCCGAACAATGGGGGCATACACTATTAGATAAATTCCGCTATTTACAATGTTGTATGTGCCAAAAAATCAGTTATGTCCATTGGTTTGAGGAGATAATGTTATGTTGACTAATTTAGGCTTTTTAGACTTAGTGCAACTAACTATGTAAAGTTTTGTATCAGCATTCAACAATTCTGGCTTTGGATAAGAATTATGCCTACAAAGGCACCTTGACGACATCAATTTGATAATAATGGAACCAACAATTTGTTATCAGACATTGCTCTTAGATAGAAAAATTTCTTAACCGTACACGTACTTAACCACTATGAATCGAGATGCCCTGGTGGTAGGGATTAATCAGTATCCCTTCCTCAAGGATAGTCCGACGAGCAAGGCGAAACATCTAAATACCCCTGCTAGCGATGCAGAAGCGATCGCCCTACGATTAGAAGAGTATGGCGGGTTTCGAGTGCGGCGACTGCCGGAATCGATTCAGGAAGAGCAGCGTCGGGTCGATCCGAAAAAGCTGGTACAGGGGGATGCTTTGCACGAGGCGATTATCCAACTGTTTAATCCAGTCGGAGATAGCGTTCCCCAGACGGCACTGTTGTATTTTGCGGGTCATGGGTTGCGCCGCAATCTGGGTGGAGTGACTGAAGGGTTTTTGGCAACGAGTGATTCTGACCCCCGGAAGAATCAGTGGGGGGTTTCTCTGCGGTGGTTGCGGGAACTGTTGCAAAAGACTCCGATACAGCAGCAAATGGTTTGGCTAGACTGCTGTTACAGTGGTGAGTTGCTCAATTTCGCTGAAGCTGATTTGGGGACTGCGGGTCAGGGTCGGACAAGGTTTTTTATTGCGGCAGCGCGGGAGTTTGAACCGGCTGAGGAGAATATTCAGGGTGAGCATGGGGTGTTTTCTCAGGTACTTTGGGAAGGACTCGACCCCAGGCGACAACCGGATGGTGTGGTTAATAATGACAGGTTGATTGAGTATATTGACCAGAGGCTCAAAGGCACTCCCCAACAGCCGATTTGGTACAACCCTAACTGTGAAATTATCCTAACGGGCGAACGGGAAGAGGTGTTCGTTCTCACTCCAGACGGGATTTGTCCTTACAAGGGGTTGCGCTTCTTTGATGTTGAAGATGCTGCCTATTTTTACGGGCGGGAAGCGTTGAGTCAAAAGCTCATCGAGCGAGTGCAGGTGGGTAAGGGGAATTTTCTGGCGGTGCTGGGGGTTTCTGGGAGTGGCAAGTCTTCGTTACTCCGAGCTGGATTGATGCATCAATTGCAGCAGGAGCGCAGGTTGCCGGGGACGGAGCAATGGAAAATTCGGATTTTTACGCCAGGGGAACAGCCGTTGGTAAGTTTGGCAACGGCGTTTTTGGATGAGGAAGTAACGGATATTGATCGTGCAAGGCAGCTCAAGGAGGCAGAAGAAGCGATATGCCTCCGGCACGCTAGCGCGAACGCACAGGGAGTAACAGGTTTGGCACGGTTGATTAGAGCCTCTAAATCACCGCGTACTGTACTGATTGTGGATCAGTTTGAAGAGGTTTTTACTGTTTGCCAGAGTCAGGCTGAGCGACAACAGTTTATCTCTAGTTTGTTGGGAGCGCTCAAACAAACGGGGGATAAGCTCTGCCTTATCTTTGCAATGCGAGATGATTTCCTGGGTAAGTGTGTGGCTTATCGAGAACTGGCTGACTTGATTCAAGCCAATCTGGTGATGGTGACACCAATGAATGCCCAGGAGTTGAGGCAGGCGGTTATCGAACCAGCGAAAAAACTGGGGCGCAAAGTTGAGGAGAATTTGATTGACGCCATCCTTAAGGATTTAGGCGTTGAGGTCGAACAGCAGACACGGGAACCTGAACCGGGAATGCTGCCCCTATTGTCCTATACACTAGAGCAGCTCTGGCAACGGCAGACCCTGAACTGGCTGAAGCTGGATAGTTACAACAAACTGGGGGGAGTACAAAAAACTCTAGAAAATCTGGCTGAACAAACTTACAAGCAGCTCTCCGTTGAGGAACAGCGGGTAGCTGATCAGATTTTTATCAAGTTAACTCAGTTAGGGGAAGGGACGCCGGATACTCGCAAGCAAGTTCCTCAAGGGGATCTGTTTGCCCAACCTCAATCAGCTGGTTTGGTGGGGCGGGTGATTCAAAAGTTGGTTCAGGCAAAGTTAATTGTCACCAGCGAGCAAAGGAAAAGACAAGAGAAGGTAGCGGTGGTGGATGTAGCTCATGAATCGCTGATTCGCTATTGGTCGCGGTTACGGGAGTTACTAGATAATAACCGAGAAGCAATTAGAACTGAGCGGAAGATTCAGGCAGCGGCTGAGGAGTGGCGAGAGAAAGAGAAGTCTAAGGATTATCTGCTCACAGGGTTGAGGTTGGGGGAAGCTGAAAAGTTTCTTCAGGATGAGGCGGATATTGTGCCACTGTCGAGTTTAGCTAAGGAGTTTGTAGAGGACAGTCACAAAGAGCGCGACCGCATACAGGCAGAGCGTGATCGTCAACGCCGCAAAACTATCATTACGCTTACTAGCTTCTCTGTAGTTGCCTCTATTCTTGCACTTGCTGCTGGGATGGGATGGTGGCGTACTGTTATTGCCGAAAAAAATGCTCAACTTATCGCTCGCAGTCAGTCTTCAGAAGCATTGTTTGCCTCAAATAAGGAGTTTGATGCACTTTTAGAAAGCATCAGAACAGGGAAACAAATGAAAAGAGAATTTGGCATAAATGCCAATACTGAGATGCGAGTTGTGGGTGCTTTACTACAGTCCGTCTACAGTGTGAGAGAGCGCAATCGCTTTGAAGGTTATAATAAACAGTTCAATCTCACTTCGTTTTCTCCTGATGGTCAGACTATTGCTGCTGTTAGTGAGGATGGCAGTATCAAAATATGGAATATAGATGGAACAGAAAAAACTAATATTAATCTCAAACCAAATTCTGAACTCAGTAATGAAAATTATTTAGCCAGTAGCGTCAGCTTTAGTTCCAAAAGCAATACTATAGTTGCTGCTACTAGGGATGGCAGCATTAAACTCTGGAACTTTGATGGTCAAGAACTATCGAGCTTTAAAGGTAATGCAAAAGACATCATTTTGACGAGCATTAGTCGTGATGGGACAACTATTGCTGCCGTTAATCTTCAAGGGAAAATCAAACTCTGGAAGCGCAACGGTCAAGAATTGCAATCATTTCAACATCCCTTGCAACCAGGTAGTTGGGTTAGCGCTTTAAGTTTTAGCTCCGACAGCAATATTATCGCTTCTGCTGATAATAGCACCAGTGGTACTGTTAAACTTTGGAGTCTCAAAGGTAAAGCTCCTATCACATTGAAGCAAAATTGGAGCGTTAGCAGTCTAAGTTTTAGTCCTGCATTCAAGATGCTTGCTTCTGTTGAAGAGTTAAATAAAGCTATACTTTGGGATTTCAATGGGCAAGAAATTGAACGATTAGATGACTTTTACGATTCTTTCATAACTGGCGTAAAGTTTAGTTCTGATGGTGATAAAGTTGCTACTTTTGGTATGAGAGATAATATTAACCTCTGGGAATGGGTTAATGGTAGTTTGCGGATGCAAGAACAACCATTGCTTGGACATAGTTCCATTATTACTGATGTCAACTTCAGCTTAGATAGTAAAATGCTGCTTTCAGTCAGCGCTGATAAAACAGTTAGAATCTGGAACCTTGATGAAGTGAAACAAGAAATCTTTAAGCCAGTTAATGTATCTTTAGGGGATGTAAGTTTCAGCCCAGATGGTAGAACAATTGCTACTGTTGTTACTGGTGATGGTTCAATAAAACTCTGGAACTTAGACGGGACTCCTCGAAAAACTCTTGCAGAGAATATCCCTCTTTCTAGAATTAAGATAAATTTCAGTTCCGACGGCAAACAGTTGGTATATGGCGGTTATAGCAATTATCATATTGTTCAAGTTTGGAATATTGAAACTGGAGAATCTAGAACGATCATGAAACAAAAAATACAGACACTAGCTGGAGGCAAACGCAATGATTATGGTCAGCCTAGCTTCAGTCTAGATGGCAAAACTATTGCAGTTGGAAGAGAAGATGGCACTGTAAAACTTTTACATACCGATGGTACAGAAATCAAAAGCCTTAAAGGAGGGAGCAAGATAGTTCGTTATAGTCCAGATGGTAAAATTATTGCTTCTGCTAGTAGCGATAATACTGTCAAAATATGGGACGCTGATGGTACAGAATTACGATTTTTAGCAGGAAGTTCTTATCCTATTACCAGTTTGAGCTTTAGCCCAAATAGCAAAAGTTTAGTAGCAGGAAACAAGAATGGAAATATTATTATTTGGAGTCTCACGGGAACAAGATTTCAAATACTTCAAGGACACACTTCTGCTGTTTCGAGTTTAAGTTTTAGACCTGATGGACAAATATTCGCTTCTGCTAGTGGTAGTGGCACAAAGGATGATGGTACAATCAAATTTTGGAGTATTGATGGAAAAGAAATAAAATCATTTTCGACTAAAAGCCCTAATGTTTATAGTCTTAATTTTATTGCCAATAGTAAAATTCTAGCTGTGCATACTGGTTCTGTAACTATGTGGAATTTGGATATAGATTCTTTATTGGGGAAAGGTTGTGATTGGGTACGCAATTATTTAAAAAACAATTCCACCGTTAAGGATAGCGATCGCCATCTCTGCGATGGCATCGGAACTGCTAATTAAGGTGCACAAGCTTAGTCATTTTTAGCCTCTCCCCCTGGCAAATTACTTAAACTGCGACTCGCCACATCCGCACTCAATCCCCAAAGCACCAATCCTAAGTAATCAGCAAACGGGTCAGCTCCAAATGTCGCCCCCTTCTCCACATAAAGAGCGCGAATTCCTACCACGGACAACCCAAACAGCAGCGCCAACGACAACAGTGGTCGCACCACCCACAACGTTGCTTCGGCTCGTACCGTACTGGATACTCCAGACAAGAAAATAAGCGATCGCCTCAACTGCACTACCCACATCGGCAAAGCAGGCGCTTTCCTCACCTCAGCCTGCACAGCATGATTAACTGCCGCCGCAGCTTTCTGAGCTTCTTGAGCCGTTTCTGTCATCGTGGCATCAGGCTGCTTGTCTGAACCCATCATCGCCGTTCCCAACTTCACCGCCTCTGCCTGGATTTCTTCGAGTAACGTTTTCGCTTGCTCCAATCCTTTTTCATCCGACGACAATCCAATCAGCGATCGCGCTTCAGCAATCTTTTGCAGTATCCCGTTTTCTCCCCCAACCTTGGGATGCTGCTGTTTCGGTTCCAACTTTTGCTCCATCGTGCGTAACCGCTTCAAGCAGTTGAGACGGTCTGCGATCGCTTCTACCTTTGCCGTAACTGTTTCCAAGTCCATCTGGTAAATTGATTTGCGGACTTCTTTAACCATTGGGGTGAGAATTTTCTGGTCTTCGGGGTCAGCTTCAGCAATCTCTTGCTCCAACTCGTTAACCTTCCCTAAAGCATCGGATTGGGGAATTCCCTTTTCCTGCATGTACTTAAACAATCTGCCCAAAGCAATTCCCACCAGTAAAACCAACAGTGGCAGCAGCGGTCCAATCCGCACATTCAAATCGATTGGAATTCCCAGCCTCTCCTCTCGTCCATCCAGCGTCAGGTAAACCCATCCTGTATAGCGGTCGGGGGGAATTTGCGATCGCTTCCATTTCAACGGCAAGCTAATAATTTGATTGGCTGCTAACATTGCTGGACTTGGGGGTGGCTCTACTTCAGCTTTAGTAATTTGGTAGCCAGTCTGCTGACCCTCTAAGACCACCTCAGTACTGGTAAGAGATGCGGGTGCCTCAACGGGGTTGTCTAACTTGAGTTGCCACTGATCCTGAAACGCACTAGCCGGGAGCAACAGACGCGCCAAAGCACAGTCTAGTAGCCAGCTACACCGCACTAACTGACGCCGTATCTGTTCGCCACCTTTGACAGGCACCACAGCAGGTTTAGCTTTTGCCATCACGCTTAGGGGAATGACCATCGCATCAGGCCGCTTTTGACCGGGTAACAGCAGCACAATTTGACCTTCATAGGTTCCCGGCACTTTGATGCCATTCACCTTCACCTGAAAATCCTTTGGCACTTCCGCCGAGAGCTGGGGTTTTTCAACCAACTCCACCTGCTGCCGACCAATGACTTCATCCCCATCCTTGCGTTTGAGGTCGGAGGGTAGGAAGATAAACGCTGCTACATTTCCCCCAGAAGCCGTCAGTCGCATATTGCCTGTGAAAGCATTCTCAGAACCCAGCCAACCCTTGATTTGTAGAGGCTTGTCTCCAGCGTCAACTTGAATCCCAACTTTGGTTTGAGCCAGAACTGGGGCAGGACAAACCAGTAAAATCAGCAGAACAGCAGGAATCCAACGTTTCATTATCCGTCTTCAGGAATTAGTGATGGGCGACAGGAACAGTTAAAGCAATCTCGTGAGCGGCATACAGCGAATAAACCAGACCCAAGGGATTTAGGTTTTCCCGAAGCAGCTCTCGACGCACTGCCAGCATAGCCTGTCCCAACGGCTCTCCCCGAAATAGCCTGCCTAATAAGGCGATCGCATAGGGTTCGGCAAACATTTCCGGCACTGGACATTCCGTACCAATCACGCCACTGGCACCAGCCGCTCGAAAGTCATCAATCAAGCTGATGTAGCTTTCTGGCCCGTAATCACCCGTACCGCAGCCATTGAGTAAGACTAAGGGGTGATGCTGCCACCGATGCTCAAAGTCTTCCAGGAAATTACTGTAAATTCGTTCTCCGCTGAGTGCTAGATAAGGTTGCTTGCTGGACTCTTCCACCCCACCGTGGCAATAAAAGTAAATCAGATCCAACGTTGCACCATCATTCTCCCAGATGAGTTCGAGTGCAGGAATTTCATCAGCCTCAAACATTTTCACTGAACCGAGTGCTTCAATTTTTGGCAAGTGTTCCTGCCACAAGAGAAACTCCCGACAGACATTAAAATTCAGCGATAAGGGGCGATCGTTCGCAATTTGCCGCACCAGTGCCAGGGGTTGAGGGAGTTCGTTACTCGTCCAAGCCGGAAGTTGCTCAATGGCATAGCGATAACCCCAAAAGGAATGGGGACAAACGACTTTAGAATCATCTTTGAACGGGCAGTCCGTACAGTCTGTGTCCCGTTCGACAAATTGCTCGCACACGTGCACCTGTTGGCTGAATCTGATTTTGCGCTCGTACAGCAACGCCCAAGGGATTGTTACCTTTCCTAAAATTGGGTTGACTTGGATGACGGTATTGGGATTAAGAGCGGCTCGTAATGTTTCGCCTCGGTCTTCTCCCAAGGTATTCCCTTTATTTTCGGGGAGTATGGCTCGATAGAGGCTGCGTCCAGCATTAGCTAAAGCCGGGAGCCAGGTATTGAGCAGTGCCATATCGCCCTGAGTTTTCCACTTGTATCCCTCGTCGTTTGAAGCCATTAACGTCAGTTGGTGGCGAACTGCCGCGATCGCTTCTCCGAGTGCGGTAGGCTGTAAGGTCGTGTCGTAGAAGCCGAGTTCTTGATTGCCTTGAGTGCGATCGAGAAAGCGAAAGTCAATGCTGCCATCACGTCGGTCAAGCTCTACATCGACGGTTAGGACTCGTTCGGGCAGCAGTGCTAGCTGTTCGTTGGTCAGCAGGTCAGTGGTGGTGAAGGTAATTCGGGCGGTTTGGGGGGGTCGCAGGGATTCTGGAATTTCAGCGCCAGCTCTGGATAGAATTAGAGCTGTAATCTGCTTGGACTGGAGCAGGTAGCCGCGATAGAGCAACTCGACCCGGATATAGCCGCGACCTTCAAATAAATTCGGCTTGACGGTGAATTGTACGCTATCTGACGAACCACGGCGAGGCAAGGTGAGTAACTTGACGGTGGCATCGATGCTGAAATCTTTAGAGGTAATAACTACATCGAGAGATAGGGTTTCTTGGTCGTTCCAAACTTGAGCTAGAGCTTGGTCTGGGAAGGGAGTTGGCTCTTCGTCTAGTCCTTTTCGTTCGGGACTGATATCGATGAATAAGAGGTAAGGCTGTCCGTGGATGAGGGGTTCGCTGGGGGGAATGGTGACGCGATCGCCAGAATTGCCGAAGTAGGTGTTGAAGAAACGGTAGGACTGAACGTAGTCCGAGAGTCCTTCTAGAAAACTAAGCTCCTTAGCCGTTTGGTCTTGGTTGTCAGTTTTAAGAATTGTGCTAGTAAGGCTGATTACTTCATTGGGTTGACTACTAATGCCTTTAGGAGAGCCGTCAAAAGTTACGACTTCTCTGGTTTCCGGAAAAAGTTCTTGCTCTAACTCAACCAGGCTAGGCAATAACTCTCGTGGAATCTGACCGTCTAAAGCCTCTAGTTTGGCTTTGTTAAGCTGGTAGAGCTGATTTAAGGCAGCATTTGCCTCAATTATTGCCATCAGACCTTTTTCAATTTCTTCCCAGTAATCAGGGTCGAGTTCCAGTTCCCGTCCTACATTTTGCAGAACTTCTTGTTCATCAGTGCTTAAGGGCACTTTCAGCTCTCTCAAAGCCAGTAGGAGAGCTAACAGGGTCTTGGTAGCGGAGGAATTCATCAACTTAAGGTAACCAGGCGACAAAGTACAGCTAGTCGATCTGATGCGAATTATTTAGTTGCTATGACACGGGATGCACTTGTAGTTGGTATAAACCAGTATCCTTTTTTACAAGATACTTCGACAAGTAAGGCGAAAAGTTTGAAGACTCCTGCGGGGATGCTGAAGCGATAGCACTCACAGCTTTTCCTAGTGCGTAAGGTATAGTTTGCTTATGGGAATTACAGAGTCGAAAGGTTGAGCTAAGAGTGAGGTTAGACCGCTACACCATCAATGAGTTGGTTGAACTTCTCAAACCATTCCTGGAAGATGAGCGAAGCCGCCGTCCTTTCCTATTCGTAGCGCTTGGTAATGATATACCTGTGGTGCAACGTATAATCTGGAGTGGTTCTGTAGCGACTTTTATACCGGACATGGTAGAAAAGCTAGCAGACTACGGCGAAGTTGAATCAGGTAGACAAGCACTTTGGGCATTGTTGGAATATGTGCGCTCTCAAGCGGGTTTCGATGTACGGCAACGTATCGATAAACTGCGTCCTCTGATTAATTCGCGTCCTAAGTCAATGGACGAGCTGTTAGCGCTACTAGCTGACCATATCAATTTTATGTTAACTATTCGTTTATGTTTGGATACTGCTAAAAAGATACAGAATGCTGGAAAACTTTCAGAAGAACATCGAGGCACCATCAATATATTGAAGAATAAGGTGCAATCTTGGATAATTCCGAACGAACATTCATCTGAAATGGCAATTCAAGCACAAGTATTTCTTAGAGAAACAAGACAAATTCTCGAATCTGAGATAGAAGAGTTATCTTCGCAAGGAAGTAATAATTTACTGCAAATAGAGCAGCTTAAAGTTGAACTAGAACAAAAGATAAAGCCTTTAGAGGAGCAACTTCAAGTTATTAGGCAGTTTGACCAAGACTTAAAAGCTGGCCAAGACGCAGCCAAATGGCTAGATAAGAATCGAGCAGCTCTGGCTAAAAGAGCTGGGAATGTCGCTTTAGATGAGTATCAAGAGATAAGAACAGATTTTTCACCCGATGAGATAGATGATTTCTATTGGGAAATTGAAAAGTACTTAGAACGCATATCTTGGTGTTTAACTTGGGGTAAATACGACCTTATAGAGGAACCTGAGTTCCAAACCTTACCTGTCTATGCTTATAAAATGTCCTTCACCTATATTAGAGACCAAAGAATTCCTAATTCCTTGTCTAGCCAAGCAACCACAGAGCTAAAAGCTTGTATCACCAATTTCATACAAAGACTATCGTAAGTAAATTAAGACCTATTTCTAAGATGTCTTTGGCAATTTCGGAGAGCTTTTTCAAGAGCTTGTTTTTCTAGCAATTCTTGAGCAGCCTTATCGGCAAGCTCACCATATTGTTGATTGACCTGCTGAACAGCGTCATGGAGAGTGACTCCTTGGTCTAGAAGACTAGCTAAAGAATCTCTGAATCTTTGATAGGCAGGTGACATATCAAAAAAATTAAATTAAGGATTACGTACTTTGTATACGCTTTACTGATTTTTTTTTAAAAGTCCGGAATTCTATTAGAAAAAAAGGAATTTCGACAAAAGCGGCACGATTGTAGTGGCTATGACTGATACTGAGTTTTTCCATTATGAGAAGAAAAACTCAAATATAAAATGATCCTTAATAGGAGTAGTAACTGTGACCGTTTAGCTAGAGCAGCCAGACTTCCAACGACTAACCCACATTGTTCAGAATTTACCCGGCTTTGCTAACGTGCGATATCGCAAAAACATATAAGGTTATGTCAATAATGCGATCGCACTTACAGCCTTCTTCACTGAGTAAGTTATGGTTTGCCTATAGGGATTACACGGTTGAAAGGTTGAAGTGAGGGTGAGATTAGATCCGAACACCATCAATGAGTTGATCGAACTTCTCAGACCATTCATAGAAGTTGAGAAAGACCGTCACTCCATCCTAGTCTCAGCACTGGGCAATGATGCACCTGTGCTGCAACGCATAACATGGAGTGGCGCTGTTGCGACTTTCATTCCAGATATGGTGTGCAAACTGGCAGAGTATGGCGAAGTTGAACCAGGTAGACAAGCACTTTGGGCATTGCTGGAATATGTGCGATCACAAGCTGGTGTTGATGTACAGCAACGTATCGACAAAGTGCGTCCCTTGATTCATTTGCGATCACATTCTGATGCAGCAACTGACATAAGCTCTGGTATCGAAACCCTTGATATTGATGTCCTGGTGCAAAAAGTGAGATCGCGCCTACACAAAGACATCCAACGCTTGCATGGCACGATGCCACTTTGGGGCGTGGATCGTTGGGTGCCGTTGGGTGACTTGTTTGTCGATGTCAATATTCTGGAGGAGTTGAGCAGTAGCTGTAGGTCGGAACTCGATGACCTGTGGCAGGACTTCACGACGGGGATGCAGGGGTATTCGAGCTATAGCAGTTTAGATCGCATTGGCTTGGGCAAAAAGCGGAAACGGGTATCGGGGCTGGAGGTGCTGGCGAAGAATACGAACCTGATGGTAGTGGGTAAACCGGGTTCGGGGAAAACTACGTATTTGCAGCGAGTGGTGACCGAGTGCAACACTGGGAATTTACAAGCGCACCGGATTCCAGTGTTGATTAAACTGCGAGAGTTTGTGGAGGATGGGCGTGAGGTTGCTTATTCGCTAGAGCGTTATCTAGAGCGGTACTGGCGGTTATTGGATGCAGAAGAAACTCAGTTGGTACTTGATCGAGGTCGGGTGCTGGTGCTGTTGGATGGGTTGGATGAGGTGACGGGGGAGGATGGGAAGAACATCACAAAGGAAATCAAGCGGTTTGCTCGTACCTATCCGCAGGTGCAGGTAATTGTGACCTGTCGGACGCAGAGCCAGGAATCGCGGTTTGAGCGGTTTGATTATGTGGAGGTGGCGGATTTTAATGAGCCGCAGGTGCGGGCGTTTGCCGAGCATTGGTTTAAGGCGGTGATGGGGGATGAGCTGGCGGGACTGGCGAGGGCGCAGGAGTTTCTGGGGCTGCTCTTTTTGGAGGCAAATAAGCCGATTCGGGAGTTGGCAATTACGCCGATTTTGCTGGGTTTGACCTGTGCGGTGTTTCACCAGACGGGGAAGTTTTACTCAAAGCGTTCCAAACTCTATGAGGAGGGATTGGAGTTGCTGCTGGAGCAGTGGGACAAGTCGCGGGAGATTGAGCGGGATGAGATTTATCGGGATTTGTCGGTGGAGCGGAAGCTGGAGCTATTGAGCTATCTGGCAGTGAAGAAGTTTGAGCAACCGCAGTATGTGTTGTTTGAGCAGGAGGAGATTGAGGGTTATATTGCAGAGTTTTTGGGGATTGGGCAGCGGGATAGTCGAGTGGTGTTGAAGGCGATCGAGTCTCAGCATGGGTTGTTGATTGAGCGATCGCAGAAGGTTTGGTCATTTTCCCATCTAACGTTTCAAGAATATTTTCTAGCTAAATATGCTATTGATAACAGCTCCACACAAGAAGAAGTTTTCCAACAGTTGGAAGTTCACATTACAAAATCTCATTGGCGAGAAGTCTTTTTATTGACATTAGAGTTATTGGATAATGCTGACAATTTTTTGTTAGTGATGAAATGCAAGACTGATTCTCTTTTGGCAAAAAATTCACAACTTCAGCAGTTCCTTCACTGGGTAAATGAGAAATCTCAGTCAGCGCCGAATTTTTATAGAACTGTGGCTATACGTGCTTTTTACTATGCTATAGCCCATGATTCACCAGGCTACTTCTTTGAGGTCAATATAGATAAAATTACCAGCAATTCCGTTTTTGATCTTGATTTAGCGCTTGTTACCGCTCTTTTCTTTGCTGAAGCGCTTACCTCCAAGCAAAACATAATCAATGCTTTCCAAGGAAATTTTGATAAAACCAAAACCCTTGCTATTAAGATTGGATTTACTCCCGGATTTAAAGTAGGAGCGACGACTAGAGATGACCATGAAAACTTGCTAGCCAAGGGTATTAGTCATTCTCTAAATCGGGCTTGCATCCATGCCGCCAATTTTAAACCTCAACTAGATAAACCTTTGAAGGAACTTCTAGAACATTTACATAAATTTGATATAGTACCCGATCTCCATATTTTTTTAGAAACAGAAAGTAAACTAGATATCCGTCGAGAGTGGTGGCGGCATGAAGGAAAAGCATGGACTGAACAGCTTAGAGAATCGATCATTAAACATCAAAATGTAGGACATAACTGGAACTTTAATCCCGAACAAAAGCAATTACTTCAGTGTTACTGTAATGCCAATAAATTATTAGTAGATTGTCTTCATAGCGGTTGTGTGGTGAGCGATCGCGTCAGGGAGGAGATTGAGGAGACGTTGCTGTTGCCTATTGCTGAAATAGAGAATAGAAGAGGCATACGGGCTGAGTTGTGAGATTGAGAGCTAGACAGCAGAACAGTGCTGGTGGTAGCGCATTAATATTGCCCTAAGCCAAAATGTAGCTATCCTCTTGCATAGGAGCAGTAAGTGTGACCGTTCAGCTAGACCAGCCGGACTTTCAACGATTGACCCGCATTGTTCAGAATTTACCCGACTTTGCCAATGTGCGCGATCGCAGACGCTTGGTTGCAGGGGCGTTGGAAGGTGTACCCCAGGCAGATGTAATCCTAGCGCGGCTCGATTTGGATGGTACTGCAATGGGCGTCTCGGTGGAAGTAGTACGCTTCTTGTCACAGTTTGGGCAGGTGGCTTACGGAAAAGAAGCCTTAAGCGTCTTCCTCAACTACATTCAGCCTTTTACTGGCGATGAAGATTCAGACTTCATTTTGGAGCTATTTCAGAAGTATCCCCTCGATGTCCCAGCCACTCCTGACCGCTTGATTGACCGATGGCGCGGAACTAGCAGTGTGGCTGATGTACAGGAAAAGATTATCGGAGAAGATACCCTACGCCACATTTACATTTTGAACTTGGCTCTTGAGGCAGCAAAAGCTGTGGTTCATCTGCGTGTTCCGAGAGAAGGAGGACGACAGGGGGCAGGTACGGGTTTTATGATTGCACCGGATTTGTTGATGACTAACAATCACGTCATCGCTAGTCGGGAACAGGCTGAACAGACCGAATATACCTTCAATTACGAACTGGATATCAACGGGAAAGAGTGCGATATACAGACAACTCAGGCGTTACCGGGGGGTGCGTTTCACACGAATGCTGAATTAGACTATACGGTCGTATCTCTGAAAGATTTACCTCCCTTTGGCAGTCCCCTAATCCTTAAGAGTAAGCAAGTGCGGCGAGACGATCGCGTAGCAATCATTCAGCATCCAGGCGGACATTTGAAGAAAATTTCAATGCAGAACAACTTTGTCGCCTATGCTGATGTCAATGTTGTGCAATACACCACGAATACCTTACCGGGTTCTTCCGGTTCACCTGTGTTTGACGATGAATTTAAAGTAGTAGCAATCCATCACAGCGGTGGGGATTTGACTGAACCAAGTACAGGACGGCGTTACTTACGCAATGCGGGTACGAGTATGATAGCCGTGTTGAAGGATCTACAGACCAACGCGCCGGAAATTTATGCCCTTTTGCCGAGATAGTTAGGCGATGGCAATAAGTAACAATCTCATCCAAAAATTACTGCTCCTTCTAAGACCGTATATGAAGGATGAGATGGAGCGTTCGGCGTATTTGATCAGGGCGTTAGGCACCGATGCACCTGTGTTGTATCGTCTAGACTGGGATACGCCTGTGAATGTTTTTATTCCCAATATGGTGAAGGAACTGGTAGCCTTCGGTGAAATTACCCCTGGTAAACCCGCACTTTCTGCTTTGTTGGAGGTGATTCGTGAAGATGTAGGTGTAGACGTAAAGATACGCCTACATGAGCTGCTTCAACAGATTAGAGAGGAACTGAAGAAACAGCAACCGATTAGTGAAGATCTCAACAAACAGGAATTGAGTTCGGGAATTTCTAGACCACCTGTTCATACTCTCGATATTTACATTTTGAAGTTAGCTTTTGAGGCAGCAAAAGCCGTAGTTCATCTGCGTGTTTCAAAGGCTATGGGGACAGGTTTCATGATTGCACCGGAACTGTTAATGACCAACAATCACATCATCTCCAGTCGAGAGCAAGCCGAACAGAGTGAATATACTTTCAATTATCAACTGGATATTGATGGTAAAGAGTGCAGCACTCATACAGTTCAAGCATTACCAGGGGGTGTGTTTTACACAAATGCTGAACTAAACTACACCATTGTATCCCTGAAAGATGCACCCTCCTTTGGCAAGCCCCTAATTCTTAAGAGTAAGCAAGTGCGGCGAGACGATCGCGTAGCAATCATTCAGCATCCAGGCGGACATCTGAAGAAAATCTCGATGCAGAATAACTTTGTCGCCTATGCCGATACCAAGGTAGTGCAATATACCAGAAGCACCCTACCAGGATCGTCTGGTTCACCTGTGCTTAACGATGAGTTTGACGTGGTTGCCATTCACCACAGTGGTGGGGATTTGACTGAACCGGGTACGGATCAACGTTATCTACGAAGCGAAGGAACGAGTGCGATCGCTGTGTTAGATGATCTAAAAAACAATGCACCTGGAATTTATGACCGTTTGCAGAGGTAGTTAGATGGCAGCAATAAGCGGTGAAACTGTTCAAAAATTATCGCAATTGCTTACACAAATCATTAGAGATGAAGACCAATGCCGTGCGTATTTAAATTTAGCGTTGGGCATTAATGCACCCGTGTTAACTCGTCTGCGGTGGCATACGCCTATGGCTGTTTTAATTCCGTCTATGGCGGAAGAACTAGTTTACTTTGGTGAAATTAAACCTGGTAAACCCGCGCTTTGTGCCTTGTTGGAAGTAATTCGTGAAGATGTGGGTGTAGATGTACGGTCAGACATAGATGAACTGCTACTTCAGGTTAAGAAAGAACTGAAAACACCAGAACCAAATCTCTTCTGGAAGGGTGTGCATACTCTCAAAGGACATTCAGAGTTAGTTCGAGCTGTGGCAATTAGTCCTGATGGTCAGATACTTGCTAGTAGCAGTGGTGATAAGACGATCAAGCTTTGGAATTTGGAGACTGGCAAACGACTTTACACCCTTGAGGGACACTCCAGTGTAGTTATATCCGTTGCCTTCAGTCCAGATGGGAAAACCCTTGCTAGTGCCAGTAACCTGGCAGTTGGAGACGGCAACATCAAATTGTGGGATGTTGAGACAGGAACGCTACAACGCTCACTTGGCAAAGGATTGCTCAGGTTTCGTGTTAGCTGCGTCACCTTTAGTCCAGATGGGCAAACTCTTGCTAGCGGAAACATTGATGCCACGATTAAGCTATGGCAATTGAACAGTGGTAAAGTGCATAGCACTCTCAAAGGGCATGGGTGGGATGTCAATTCAGTCGCCTTTAGCCATGATGGAAAAATCCTCGTGAGTGGAGGTTTGGATGGTGCCATCAAGATATGGAATTGGCGTACAGGTGAATTACTATACACCCTGAATCGACCCTCACCTTCAGACTTAATTGGTTCCTTGGTGTCCTGGTTTGATTCCTCTGTTGGGGGAATTTGGTCTGTGGCTATCAGTCCTGACGGGCAGATGATTGCTAGCGGGGGTTCCGAGCAGCCAATTATGTTATGGAATGCTGGCACTGGAAAATTGGTGCGTACTCTCACGGAACACTCAGGTAAAGTTTATTGTGTCACGTTTAGTCCCAATGGGAGGCTCCTTGCCAGTGGTGGTGATGACAATACGCTGAGGGTTTGGAATTTCCAGACGGGAGAACTGCTTCAAACACTAGGGCATTTAGGTCCAGTTCATTGTGTTGCTTTCAGTTCTGATGG
This sequence comes from Coleofasciculus sp. FACHB-712, assembly GCF_014695635.1. Classification (NCBI taxonomy): domain Bacteria; kingdom Bacillati; phylum Cyanobacteriota; class Cyanophyceae; order Coleofasciculales; family Coleofasciculaceae; genus Coleofasciculus; species Coleofasciculus sp. FACHB-712. The sequence continues at coordinate 53,116 of NZ_JACJOQ010000539.1, forward strand.
ACAAACTCTAGTCAGTGGCAGTGCAGATACGACTATCAAGGTTTGGCACATAGATAGTTAGGCGATGGCAATAAGTAGTGACATCATCCAAAAATTATTGCCTCTGCTCAGACCCCTTATGGAGGAGGAGAACCAGCGTCGAGGGTATTTGATAAGGGCGCTGGGTATGGATGCACCTGTGTTGCGTCGTCTTGTCTGGAATATACCTGTGGATGTTTTCATCACGGGTATGGTGAAGGAACTGGTAGTCTTTGGTGAAGTTACTCCTGGAAAACCTGCGCTTTGTGCTTTATTGGCAGAGATTCGTCAAGATGTGGGTGTAAACATCCAGGTACACATTGATGAGCTAATTGTAGAAGTTCAGACACAAAGGGAATTTCTACCGATTCAAACGCCGCCTCATTTACTTTTTGACTTACTGCTGCAAGTAGACTTTAAGCAGCAGGTGCGGTTGGTGAAAAAAGTCATGACATTGCACCGAATCGCGGCTTTCTTGGTTCACGGTGAGCCTTACTGCGGACAGCAGCTTTTGGTGACTCGGTTATTCCGGCTGAAGCCACAGTGGAAGAATATATCACCCATCAAGATTGATGTGAGCCATAACGGTGTAGGGAGAAGTATCTCTCACCTGTGGCGACAAGTTGCCTCTTGGTTCCATCTGCCAAAAGATGCTCAGCCAAGTGAGATTATCGAAAGGGTTTGCGATCGCCTTTTGACTCAAGATGTCATTTTCATTTTTTACACAGTGGACTATATGCTGCCAAAGGTTCTGGGCGCGTGGCTTCAGGAATTCTGGGAACCGCTGGTGGAAAGGGTTAAGACAAATTGCTGTCCGACTCCAGAAGGGACACACCTGTTAATGTTCCTAGTAGACAATAGCGGCAGCGTTTGTCAGTCAAGTATTGTGCTAGCAAAGCAATGCGAGCAACCGGAGTATCCCCGGATTCCCTTGCACTTGCCACCTGTTAGTCCGTTTCCGCCCGATGTCCTGGATGATTGGCTTGATATGGTGACGGGATTTGCCGATGTGCAGATGCCTGCTGGGTTAACCTCTCAAGTCTTGTTAGAGAAGTCTGATGACGGTATTCCTGAATTTGTCTATGAAGAAATTTGCTGCCACTACGGTCATGATTGGGAAGGAGGATTGGCAAAATGGCTAATTTAGCAGGTGTACTCGCTGCCAGTGGCAAGCAGTTCTACAAGGGCAAGCCAATCTCGCCGGAGGAGTGCCAACAGGACGGACTCGCCCCTTACTTGCCATCGCCGGAACTGATTGATGCCGTCAACCTCGCCATCTTTCTGGAAAAACGCCCCCTGTTGCTCAAGGGGGAACCGGGATGCGGTAAAACTCGCTTGGCGCAGGCGGTAGCTCACGAACTGGGTTTGCCCTATGAGCCTTGGTACATCAAGTCTACAAGCAGGGCAAGGGATGGACTCTACAGCTACGACGCTGTAAGACGGTTGCACGATGCTCAACTGGTGCGGATGGGGGAGGAGAGCAAATCCAAGGTCGATAATTTGGACAAATACATCGAACTGGGACCACTGGGACGTGCGTTTGAAAATCCACAGCGCACAGTGGTGCTGATTGATGAAATTGATAAGGCGGATATTGACTTCCCTAACGATCTGTTGCGGGAGCTTGACGAGCAGAAATTTACGATTGAGGAAACGGGAAAAGAAATAAAGGCAAATTTCCCTCCCATTGTGTTCGTTACCAGCAACGATGAAAAGGATTTACCCGATGCGTTTCTGCGGCGTTGCCTGTTTTATTACATTAAATTTCCATATTTACAATTAACTGAGATTGTCAAGGCTCACTTTCCCGAATCGCCCCCTGATGTAGTAGAGGCAGCGGTGAACCGTTTTACCGAACTGCGGCGGAAAATGGAGAAGGGCAAGTCGGGGAAAAAGGTTAGCACCAGTGAGTTGCTCGATTGGTTTGCGGTGCTGCATCAATTTCCTAAAGATGAGGTGTTGAAGCAGCTTGAGGAGGAACTGCCGTTCCCGGAAGTGTTGCTGAAGAAATGGGAGGATCATCTGCGGTATCTGAAGTATGAAGCTTGAAGAACTGCCACTGCTCGATATTTTTAACAGCCTGCGACAGCGGCATGGTTTGCCGTTGGGGGTTGATGAGTATTTGGCAGTTTTGCGATCGCTTCAGGCTGGCTTTGGTATTGGCAGTCGTCAGGAAGTAGAGCAACTTTGCTGTCTGGTGTGGGCAAAGTCTGAGGAAGAGAATCGCTTGGTTCGACGGCTATTCGAGCAAATGTGGAAACATTCCCCAGCTGAGTCAGGGAATGAGGGCAAGCACTCTATAGATGCTAATGAAACGCTAGCATCTGAACCGCCTTCATCTAATGAACCGTTGCCTGAGTTTGAGACACATCCGAGTCTAACACCAGAACCCGTGCAGGCTGTCCAAGCTGTGCGGAGTAGTCGGCGGGATAGGGAACTAAAACGCCCTCGTTATAGTCTGCTGACTGAATATTTTCCGGTGACTAAGCGGCAAATGAAGCAAAGCTGGCGTTATCTGCGTCGTCCGGTGCGGGAAGGAGTACCGATAGAGTTAGATGTAGAAGCGACAGTGGCAAAGATGGGGCACGAAGGTATTTTACTCGAACCCGTACTGATGCCCCCGCGTTCCAATCGGACTGATCTTGTACTGATGATTGATCAAGAAGGTTCGATGGTGCCGTTTCACGAGCTATCTCGGCAGTTAGTGGAGACAGCACAGGGAGGTGGACGGCTGAGGCAGCTTCGTGTATTTTACTTTCACGACTATCCTGATAAGCACCTATATCGTCATCCCGCTTTGTTGGATGCTCAATCGATTTCTGAGGTACTGGAGGAGATTGGAGAACGGGCGGTAGTGCTGATTGTCAGCGATGGAGGAGCAGCACGAGGGAATTTTGACCAAGAGCGGGTTGAAAGCACTAAGGTATGGATTGAGCAGTTGCAGCAGTCAGTACATTATTTTGCTTGGCTGAACCCGATGCCAAATGAATACTGGCGGCGTACCACGGCTGGGGAAATTGCCCGTTTGCTGCCTATGTTTGAGATGAGTCGTCAGGGAATGAATGCGGCGATTAGCGTTTTGCGGGGTCGTTATGTTGCTTGGGAGAGGATGTACTCATGGCTGCTGTAACATCTAACATTAACCAAGCCCGTGCGATGCGAGTTGCTGTTAAACGGATTGAAGGGTTTGCCAAGCAATTTGGGGAGGCACATCGAAGTTTGGCTCGTCACGCGGCATTTCCCCTCGTACTCACCCCGGATTTGCTCTACCAAATTTGGGCAAACTTTGTTCCGGAAGGCCCTTGGACAGCAGTGGCTCATGTGCTGCTGTCACGCTTATGTCGGCAGGTAGGCTATGAGATGTATGAAATGGATATTAGTGATCGCAATCTGTTGTTGAGGGAACTCAAAGAGCAGTTTGGACAAGAACGATTGGACAAACTGGGTGAGTTTTTGCTGGATTATGTAGCGCAGCGACTTACCGAGGACGATCCAGATACACAGGATTTGCGAGAAGCTCAGGAGTGGACAGCATTGGCATACACGCAACCAACCGAGGCAGCGAATGAGTTAGCCGAGGCTCTCAGTTTGAGAGTGAAACAAGAAGATATGGCAGAGGTATTTCGCCTCGCTTCGTTGGTAGAAACTTTGGCGGAACCACTCATTGAGGCTGGATTTGAGCCTTTACTTATTTATGGTCGTGGGGTGGGGAATTTTTTCCGTGGTGAGTTTGTAGCTGCTGCGACTGAATTTAACAAAGTATCTGGAGAGAGCGAGCAGCTAAAGGTTGCTAATGTCAATTTGCCGATTCCCAAACAGAAACTTGAGAAAACTAACAAGCACACCAGCAAAACTTCCCCAAACAATCAACTAGTAAGAGTCCAGTTAGTTGTTCTCAAAGTAGAAGATGGCAACTTTGAGACAGGTTTTCCAGCCTCGCTTCAAATTAGAGAGGAAGAATCTCTCCCCTTTACAGGAATCTCAGGCAGCTTGCCACCAGCCTCAGAAATTCCTGATCTCTACAGACGTTGGCAGGCAGCTTACCAAAGAATAGTAACTCTAAAAATCAAACCTGAAGCATCGCAGTCTACCAATATTTCCAATAGTTCTAATCAAGCTAATGATATAGAAGATTTAGTCAATAATCTGCGTGTTAGTTTAAATAATTGGCTAAACTCTGAGCAGTTTAGACCTATTAAAGAGGCAATGCTATCGAGACTACAGCCTTCTGACGAAGTACGAGTAATTCTGCAAACTAGAAATTCTTTACTACAGCGATTACCCTGGCAGCTGTGGAATTTCTTCGAGGATTACCCCAAGGCTGAACTGGTACTAAGTGCTCCAACCTATGAAGGAGAAGTTGAAAAATCAATTCATTTTAGAAAGAAAATCAGAATCTTAGCTATTCTTGGTGATAGTACTGGGATTAATCTGGAGTCTGACCGGAGATTGCTAGAAAAATTACCAAATACAGAAACATTTTTTTTGATAGAGCCTCAACAGCAAGAAGTGGACATTCAAATCAGAGATGAACAAGGTTGGGACATTTTATTTTTTGCTGGACATAGTTCTAGTCAAAATGAAGTTGGTAAAATTTATATTAATAAATTAGAGAGTTTAACAATTGAGCATTTAAAAAAATCCTTTAAAAAAGCAGTTGCACGTGGGTTACAACTAGTGATATTTAATTCCTCTGAGGGTTTGGCATTAGGAAGGGAGCTGGTGAGCCTGCACATTCCACTAGTTATTGTCATGCGAGAACTATTACCGGATAGAGTTGCTGAAGAGTTTTTAAAGTATTTTCTAGAGGCATTTTCAGGTGGGCAGTCTTTCTATGCTTCCGTGCGAAGAACAAGAGAGATACTGCAAGAATTAGAAGCTCAATTTCCCCTAGTAAGCCTATTACCAGTGATTTTACAAAATCCAGCCATAGCGCCTCCGACTTGGCAGGAATTGCTTAATAAAAAAACTCTTGCATCTCCTGATTTAGAAGTTAGAGATGAAAAGCAAGAGAAGGTAAAGCAATCCCTACAGATAAACTTAAGTCAATGGTTCCAAAATGTATTTGGCAATGGATGGAAAAAAATTGAAGATATTTGGAATAAAACCGATAGACTAAATGCAGCAGACTTGACAAATAATAATTTTAATAATCTAAATCCAGTGGCAGAATTAATTAATATTTTAAAGAGTAACCAAGATCTAGAAACTTCTTTTTCTGCCATTGATATATTAGATCGGATTGCTCAAGGTAACTCAGAAGCAATTGCGGCTCTTACTGAACTACTACAAACGACTCAAGATTATGAGCTACGTCGCAGAGCTGCGGTGAGTTTAGGACAAATAGACCCTGGTAATGTCCAAGCTGGCGTTCAACTAGCCAGAGTAATAAATCTAGGAATGCAGCCCCATGAGAACCAAGTAATTCTCATGATAAGTGTTATACCTGAAGCTGATAATAAAGCTAATATTCAATCACGGGTGCTTCCTGCTGAAAACCAAACCTATTTACCGCCCAATCTTAAACTGATTGTGTTGGATGAGAATGAAGAAATTTTTTTGGAAGCTCAGTCGCGAATTGCTGATAATTGGATTCAATTAACGTTTATCGTAGAATCGGGAAATAAATTTAGCATAAAAGTAGCTCTGGAAGACACAGGTGTAACGGAATATTTTGTTATCTAGGTGACATCACAATTTCATTAAATTACTCTCAAGCCACCTGGTTATGAACCCGAATCAACTCTCCCCACCCCCAGCTAGCAAAATCTGACCTATTGTAAAACTTAGAAAAACCTTTAAACGGTGAGTAAATTGACAGCCCCTTGACACGAGAGAATTTGAGTCCTGAAGTTACATTTGCTACAACCAACTTAGGCTCAATCTCAAGAGTCATTAAATCCATGACTTCATCTAAAACCGTAGTTAAATCGGTACGATCGCCAGTATACTCATCCTGTATAATCTTCAAAAAGTCATACAAATCTACACAGTCTTTATCTCTGAAACGCACCACCTTACGCTTAGCGTAGGAAAGCGCATTCTCAACATCAAAATCTTTTTCAACCAGCAATTGACGTAAAACTGAAGCTAATCGACCCGCCGCCTCTGCCAGTTTCTCAACCACCATCAAATTAGTCGCTGATTGGGTAATCTGAGGTAAACTTCCCCGCGAATCTTCCTCGTAGTAAAGCCCGTACTCCTGCACAATTAACTTTGCCAGCGTCCCAGGTGTCATCCCCGAATCACTTGTTAAACTGCCCAAAATCGCCGTATAGGGCCAACCCGACAGGGGTTCTACTTCTTGGGAACCCACCATGTAATTCGCATTTGCCCGCAACTGGTACGCCACTTCAACCATGCTCATCAAACAGGCATCCATGCCAATCAAGCTCACCTTTTGCCCCGTCTGCTCCTGGGCTTCCCGAAATGCCTGCTGAAGTTTAGCATTGTCGAGGAAGTCCAAGGATGAATCATCAAACGCGATCGCACGAGACTCCCCATCCTCCAGTTGCATCACTTCCACAATTGAGGAGAGGAAAAAGGCGGAAGACAAGCGAGTATTGCGACTGAGGGAGCGCACCTCATCGTCACTCGCCTTAAGCTGAACCCCACGATTTCGCGCAAAGGCATAGATATCATCTTCTTTCCAACCCGTGCCGTGATTCCAGAGGATGACGGCGTAGTGTTGTGCTGGATAATTCTCGCTTCCCCAAACGATGAAATCTCGTAACGAGCGAGGATCGCCAGTGTTCTGTTCCGGGATGTTTTCGATAATTCGTTCTTCGCTATTGGGACGGATATAGATGCGATAGGTGTGTTCGCGATCGCTGAGCGTATCAAATTGTACGAGTATGGCTACCTCATCGGTGGAGCCAACTGCCTCCATTTCCTGAATATCTTGATAGCCTTGCTCCTCCATCGAAGCCATGAGCCGTTTTCTGCCCTTGAGTTGCTCGAAAACCTTACCGTTGTCCCCCGCTATGTAAACCATCCAAGTCCAGCGGCGATGCGTTTGGGTCATAGTTTGCTCTTAAGGTCGGCAAACAGTTCCTCTGCTTGGGTGACATTCCGATCTTGGATGCTCAATTCCACGTTGTTCAGGCTTTCCAGTAGCAGGGTGTCAGATGTCTTTTCTTTGTTGATGACACGCCGCAGTAGGGTGAGTTCCTTCTCTAACTCGAACAGACGATTGGTGATGATGTCTTCATCTCGATGCACAAGAGCTTCTTTGAGCTTCTCTTCTACCTCTTGCGGAGTCAGGCGGTAAAAGCGATCGAACGTCTTCTCCACAGGTTCTCCCTCGGTGCTGGCATCTTCTGCCAGAACGTGGAGGATGCCATCGTGGTCAACCTTGAACATACAGTTAACCCGAACCTCCCCAGCAGGACGGGTAGTGGCTAAGTTGAGAACGACTTCACCGACAAATTCATTATCCGCCGCGAGCGGTCGCTCACCTTGATAGATGCGGAAGCGGATGCTCTCTTGTCCGTCGCGCTGAGTGGTAAACGCTTGCGGTCCTTTGCGCCATTTGGTCACTGGAATTTGTTCGTTGGCGCGAATGATGGCATCCATCTTGCCATTGGCTAACTCCAGTCCCAAGGACAAAGGTGTAACATCCCACAATTTCACGTCTTCCTTGAGATAGCCGCACAGCCTTGCCCCCAGAACCGCTGCCCCCCTAGCGACTGCCTCATCTGGGTTAACCGAATCATTGATTGTCCAGCCGTAGCGATCGCGCAGTGCTGCCTTGACGGCTGGGAGTCGGGTTTGCCCCTCAACTAGCAACACTTGGTCAATGTCACTTGGCTTCAGCCCTGCCTTTTCCAGGGTGGCATCGCAGATGGCTAAGGTGCCGATGAAAGGCTGCACCAGCGTTTCTAGCTCTATGCGGGTGAGAGTCGCCTCCAGTCCCAAAGCTCGATTATCCACCGTGAAGAGGTTCGGGGTACGAATGGCGTATTCTGTGACTTGGGTGAGTTCAATCTTGGCGGTTTCAGCTGTTGTGCGGAGGAGCGATCGCCAACTATTGTCTTGAAGGGGTAAGTCTACACCGTGCTGCTGCTGGAATGCTGCCTTCATCCAGCCGACAATTGCCAAATCGAAATCGTCGCCCCCTAAGTGAGTATCGCCACTGGTTGCCTTGACTCGAAACAAACCTCGTTCAATCCGCAGAATCGAGATATCGAACGTGCCGCCGCCTAAGTCGTACACGGCTACTGTTTGCGGTTGGGCACCCAAACCAAATGCCAAAGCAGCAGCAGTTGGCTCGTTAATAATCCGGGGAACGCGCAAACCCGCCAGTTCTCCCGCTTCTTTGATTGCCTGACGCTGGGATTCGCTGAAATAAGCTGGGACAGTGATGACGGCTTGGGAGATTGTCTTACTCAAGACAGCCTCGGCATCTTCCTTGAGCTTGCGTAGAACTTGAGCGGAAATCTGGGGTGGGGTGAGGAGTTGCTCTCCGACTCTGACAGCGACTTTGCTCTGCTGAACTTCTTCGATGCTGTAGGTGACTTGCGTTTGGTCGTCGCGTACTCGCTCGTCGCGGAAGGTACAGCCGATGAACCGCTTGACGGAGTAGATAACTTGACTGGGATGGCTGGTGATGCACGAGAGTGCCGATTTCCGACGATGGGTTGATGGGTTTGGGGGTCGAACATCACGACGGAGGGAGTTATGCGATCGCCTTCACAGTTGTGCAGGACTCTAGAGAGTCCTGTGTCTGGCTCCCAGATGGCAATAGCTGAATTGGTTGTCCCTAAGTCAATCCCCAGGATATCTACCTCGTTCACCGCTTGCTCCTCGATTTGGGGTCTGGATGTTTGCTTTCCTGCGCTGCGGCGTCCTTTGCCTGTTGCTGTAAGAAAGAGGAGATGGAGTTATGTTCCCCAGTTGGTTGCCCGAGAAATATTGCCAACTATGGAGCTTCAACTAGGCGCTATACCTGTAGACTATAGCGTTTTCATTTGAAATTTCAAATAAAACACTTGTCAAATCACGCTTTCAGCACTTTTGCCATTCACGAAGCATTTGAAAACGCTATATACATTTTCAAATTCAAACTTACCTAAAAATTTGAGAAATGCAAACAGATAGGAAATGAGGATCTACTATTCCCATGCGACCGACTAAATTAAGCTGAACAGGAGTATCTGTATGTACTATAAAAGGAAGATGACCTTTAGGAGCATCTAAAGTAAATGTCAATTCCTCATAAGTCTTCCAATTGGTCATTGCTTGTAAGAAACCTTTTTTATCTCTCCATCCAACCCGATAGCAGAACTCTGAAAAATCAGAAGAACTTTTGTAGATTTGGCTTTGAATGCTAAAACCAAAACATTTCTGGCTGTACTTAAGCCAAAGAGAGTCAATTTCCTTTATTTCTTCTTGAAATTCATCAAACAGATTTTTTATGTCGTTCTGTTCTAAGAATGCTTGATTTTTTCTTCTTACCAACATAAGTAAAGCTTTTAGTGTTTCTTGATCGGAATCTTTCCATCTACACTCTGATAGTAAAGTTTCTAACGTGAATAAATTTTGATTTTTAGCTATGTTATCCGCTAAGATTGTAGGAATGGCGTTCCTTGTTAAGGCATTTTGGTTTTTAGGATCAGTAGCCTTCATGGGGACAGAATTAGTTTGAACATTAGAATTTTGTATTTTGGGTTCTTGCTGTTCAGCACCATAAAGTGCTGCTCCCAAACAAACTGCTAATTCTGGTTCATCTATAGGTAAAGGCTCTCTTCCTAACTTTTGCTTAATAGCCTCCTTTACATAGGGAATACGGCAGCTACCTCCCACTAATAAAACCTGACTGATTCGCCGCCAATCTAAGTTAGTACTGTGAAGCAAGCTATCGCAACAGTTTAAGGTTTCCTCTATCAAGGGAGCAATCATTCCATTAAAGGTTGATCGAGTGAGCGAATATTGCTCTACTTCTCCTAAGCTTAGCGGGATGGTAATTTCTGTCTCTTGCTCCTCACTCAGTTGATGCTTTATATCACGCAAACGGTCAGCTATTGTAGCCCTGGCTATTAACCCTTTTTTTTCTTTACTCTTCAAAAGTTCTCGAAGCTCGGAGCTACAGTTATGTAAGCAGTTTTGGTAAATCAAGCGATCAAAGTCAGTTCCACCACAATCTGGCAAGCCCTGTGGCATTCCTAGCAGTTCATATCCTAATGCTTTTTTTTGGAGTAGCGTTGCATCAAACGTGCCTCCACCCAAGTCGTACACCAAGATGATGTCACCCTCGTCTAGTTTTGCATTACGGTAATAGTAGATTGCCGCTGCTACTGGCTCTTCCAGTAACTCTACCCGATCAAATCCTGCTTTAATGCCAGCATCTTTCATTAATTTCTGCTTGTGATTCTGGTAAGTTGCAGGAATGGTAATGACAGCATTTTTTAATAAATTTTCACCTCGACTACGAGCTATGCCATTAGCTTTATCTCTAAGCTCACGCAACACCTCGACAACTAGTTCTTCTGGACGCATGAAGCAATCTCCCAACACATAGGGATCAGAACTTCCGAGATTCCGCTTAAATTCTCGCTGGTAGCGTTGAGGATCTCTATTCCGTGCGTTTTCTGCCGCTCGACCAACAAGGACTTCTCCTTGTTTAGTCAAAAATATACTTGATGGGAAAGAATACCCCTGACCTTGAGACTCTTTGACACGTTGTAGCTCACCATTGACCATTAATGCAGCACTGGAGTAGCAAGTTCCAAAATCAATTCCTAGCTTCATTATTGTTTTCTTGATTAGTATCTTGGATTTTCACAGTATGCTCTTACCAACAGAAGGGTTCCTTAAGTTTTCGACGTTGGTTCTTCGTAGGTGTAAACAATTACCTCTTGCGGTCGCACCAACTCTCCATGAAAAAGGTAACCTGGTCTAACCGTTCCACACACCCAGTTATCTTTCTCCGGTGAGTCTGTCACTTGCGTTGAAACTACTTGCTGTCGTTCGTAATTAAAGACATTTGTCTCCTCCAGTGCTATCACATCTCCTTTTGCTAAGACTTGACCGAGTTGCTTATATAATGCCTCCAACATGTCAGGTTTTGGTGCGTTTCCTCCACTCTTAGCCAATAGCACCCAATCTCGAAGCTTAATCAGTTCCTGCATCGTGTTTGACAGTTCTGGTTCCTGCAAAGATACCAATTTTGCGGAGGTTGATAACAGAGGATCTACTGAAAGTTTTGGTTCTGTATCAGTCGTTTTTAACAACTTCACAGTCGAAGACTGACTGCGAGCCTCATGCACGAATAGCTCAGGATGCTTCACTACTCGCTCTAGCAACTGGCAGGTCGATTGCAAAACCTCAACGAGGTTATGCTTGTTTGCAGATACTGGTGATATCCCGTTTAACTTTCGGGCGAGTATCTCTGCTCGCAATGCTAATTTCAGCACTTGTTTTTCTCGACGCTTCAAAGTAAAGAAAGAGCCAAAAATAAATAGAGAACTAAAAGTTACCCACAACAACTGTTTTAACAACAAAAGACCTCCAACTAACTGTCCTAAAGATCGCTTCTCAGGTTTTTGTTTTTAATCTTTTCAAGATGAAAAAATAATGCAGGATAATAGCTCAGGTTATGTAGAGATTTTCCTTTGCCTTCTGGACACGAGACAAAATACGCTCGTAGGAACGCACTAATACGCCTGCTGCTGCCATAGTTTGGCGATCGCTCAACATTGGATCATAAGCTCGTTGCTGCCAGTAATGTATTCGCTTCTCTGCTTCCAGCAGCATCTCGGCAACTGTAGCACGTTCTCCCAAACCTAGACGCTCACCACAGGAAATTCCGTACTCGCCTGTTACTTCAAGTAGTTGCCGTGATTCATCTTCATCAAAGTCGAGTTTGCCTTCGTAGAAACTACGCAGAATATTTAGTTCTTGAAATGCATGTTCCTCAGCTTGGAGGGCTTCAAATTTTCCAACAACCTCTTTGAGAATCTCCTGAGCTGTTCCCTGTAATCGCCGTCGTTCTTGAAAATATGCTGCCGAAATCTGTCTCAAGCTTGTTCCTAGCTTAATTAGAAATGCTCGGCGACCAAAGTGAGAGAGGATAAGATTACATAGAGCGTCGAGTCCGCTGTACTCTACCAGTCTTGTAGCTAACTCTTCAGGTTCCGTAATTCCAGAACGAAGTAGGCTGTAGGACAGGTCTATTCCATACTGACCTAATCGCTCCAAGACCTGTTTGCGTTTGCTGGGTGATATCGGAATATCGTCATACTCCTTCTCGCAAAAGCGGGTAACATTGCGAATTAGACGCTTAAAGCGATCTTCCGGAAGCTGAGCTAGCGCAGTCAGTGTAACGAACTCTTCGGGTTTAAGGGTTTTAGCTCCTAGTGCTAATAACCCACATACAGGTTTAACAGTATAGAGCAACCGACGCACCTGAGGGTGATTTGCTAATCGTTGAGCAATCTGATTTCCAGTAGCAAGGGGGTCGGTAACTTTAGGGTCTGACGCATAAAAGTCTACTTTCGTAAGTACTCCAATCGCATTAATTGGATTGGTTTGCCCCATCCTTTGTCCCTGAAACTCTTCAATAATCGACTTATCTTCCGTCCCAAGGCTACGACTGAAAAGATAGAGAACTGCATCAGCATTAGCTGCTTCAACCTGAGTGATTTCAGTCAGTTCTCGACCGTGAAGCTGTAGAAAATTTCGAGTATTTTGAGAGTCGTCTTCGTAGAATGATTGAAGACCAGGAGTGTCAATAAGGCTGAACATTTTGAGAATGTCATTCGGGTAAGACACCTCAATGTATTTGATACTAAGCAAGTAATCATGATACTTATCTGCGCGGAGAGTTAATTCTGCCAGTTCCTCAAACGACTTCTTTTCAGGAGCAGAAGTATCTTTAAAATAAACCATTAAGGAGGGTCGATTACCATACTTGAGCCAGTTGACATTAAAGGTTGCCTCTACCGCTCCCATTGAAACTATTGCTTCTTCTAGTAAGGCATTCATCAATGTGGACTTTCCAGCTTTAATCAGGCCCACAATAGCTACTCTCATAGGTTGATGTAATTGCTGGTGACATTGCTGGAGTAGATGGTGAAAGTTTTCCAAGTCTGGCTGATCCGTAACTTGTTTAAAAACCTCATTAAAGATTTGATCTACTTTTGCTTGTAACTTTGATTGGCTCATTAACTAAGTCCACGCTCTACCGTCTATCCTCAAAGCTAATTTCAGAATTTTGCTTTGAGACTGTCGCCTTGACAATAAAATCGTTAACTAGACGAACACTGTTTCATTAGATGCTCAACCTTTTGTTGTAGTTGGTTTATGTATTGCAGTCGCGGTTGTAACTCCTCAGCTATTTTGGCAACCTTATCCTGTGAAAACTTACTCAATTCTTTGATAGAGTTCAATGAATGTTCCAATGTCTCTTTCTGCTGTTTGATCCGGTCAGTCAGCTCATCTCGCATGGAACGCTCCAATCCCTTAACGGCTCGATTAAGAGTCTGGCTACAGATTAATTGGCTATCTTCCAGAAAAGGAATAATGATTTTACGGATTTCTTGCTTGTCTTTTTCCTTGGTCTGTGACAATCCATCTTTGAGTCCTTTGCCAATACCAGCAATCGTTCCTAATCCAGTTCCCCATTGTGCACCAGCCGCTGCTCCTGGAAGTGCGCCAACGCCTGCACCTAGGAAGAAACCACCTACTCCACCGATTACCCCACCTAAGATTCCGCCCACTACTGATCCAGCCGACATGTTGAACATAGCAGATTTGACGGCATTTAAGGATAATTCAAACCAGCCAGCCTTTTCAATTTGAACATCTGTAGCAACAATTTCAGATTTTCTGAAGTTTAAAACGCTGGTTCCAGTCGAATTGAAATTTAGTTCAGTTAAAGCCTCAAGGTCGGTATACAAGCTAGCTGCTCGATCATTGAGTTCTTTACTCAGAACTGTGACCATTCCATCAATATCAGCTTCAAGGAGACTTTGGATTTCTTCTGGACGTTCTAGCAATCGAAAGTCATCTAGATATTGATTGGCTCGGCGACGAATTTGAGTGAATCCTTGTTGGAATTCTCCTTGGATCTGCATCTGGATATCTTGCAATCCATCAATTAAACGTGTAGACCATTTAGAATTGTTTTCTAGCAACTGCTGACGCTGCTGTTGTGCTTCTTGAAACTGCCGTTCTAACTTTCCTAATTCTTGTTTATTATCCTGTTTACACGCCTCTAACTGTATTTGGATAGAACCTTTCATTCCAATAAGAGCTTGACTTAATTCATTCAAAGCACGTAACAGCAAAATCCGCCCTTTCTGCTCTGTGATTAAATTGCTGATAGTATTTTCCAGGAATTCAAAATTACTATCCTCTAAATCCTCTAAATCTTGAGATTCAATATAGTCTATTTTAGCTTGGCTAGAAACTGGAATAACTGCAATATTTTCTTGGGGTAATTCCAATATTTTAGAGAGTTTATCAAGATTGTTTTCAACGATCTCCTCATAATTTCTAACAGCATCAATCTTAGTGACTACAAAAATAACATTTTGACAGTGAGGAATAATTTTTTCCTTAACAAAGGTCAATTCAATGTTGCTAAGGGGTGATTGGGCATCACTGACAAAGAGAATAATATCGCCATGATGGATAAATCCACAGGTGAGTGCTGTATGTTCTGTATTCAAACTCCCGATGCCTGGAGTATCTACCAGCACCAAACCTTCTTTCAATTGAGGATAAGGTGCTTCAATAGTGAGAAAATCAGCTCTACGAGCATTATCTGTGTTTCGCTGTTCGGTTACATAATCCGGAATCTCAACTCTTGAAATCTGTTTCTTCTCCTTACCCCCTTCCAAAAAAACAGTGATCTGCTCACTTGAGCCAAAAATGATGGTGGAAATTAGGTTAGTTGCAATGTCTACATCTACGGGAAAAAGTCCGTTATCATTCAGGAAAGCATTAAGTAGGCTAGACTTACCCTGCTTAAACTCCCCACAGACGACCACAAAAACTTTACTTTCAGATAATCGTGTTTCAGCTTTTTCTAACCGCTTAATAATATTGTCCCAGTGATGAGTCTTTGAGAAGTTAATAGTGTCCTGTAAAAGACTAAAAACCTGCTGCTTTAGTTGTTGATATGTATCCATTAAAGATATGGGGTTATAAAAAGAAATTACAAACAAAAATAAGAGCTGATTTATAAAACCAACATTAAATGTAAACTTAGTTTATAAATCAGCTCTTAAAGATAAGCATCTTTATTACAATAATTGATTGCAATAACGCTTAATATGCTATTAAACAGAAGTTTCTACATATTAATTCCACAACAAAACTAATATCAAATTCTTGAGAAATCTATAATTGCCATTCAAATGGATTTGATACATGCGGAAGAATAAATATGCTTACTACTGCCAAAGCATTATTGAACTTCAATCATCTCTACATCTTCGCTCTAATAGCAGTAATAGCTCCTCCTATTACTGCTATTATTCCTGCAACAACTCCTACTACAACTGCTACCGCTTTGCCGTTAGATGCCTGTGCAGATGCTGGGTCTAGAAGTAGCATCGCTATTGCTACAGAAAGGCAAAGAACTAAATAAGGAATAACTTTCTGCAAATTCTTTGAAAGCATATAAAGTCTCTCACCAAAAGTTGAATCCATGACTTCAAAGGGATGATATTTCGAGTGACCAGTTATGGTTAACGACCATAACTGGTCATGGGTTAATTAAAGTTAAAATCCGAACAAATCACCGATTGCATCTCCAACATCCTCAACAGCATTCTGAATGGTGTCTCCGATATTGTTAGCTGTAAAATCATTGCCTGTTAACTCATGAAATTCTCCGAGAGCTTGAGCACCGTCTGAGAAAAGTGTCCCTGCCCCACCTTCAGTTACAATATTCGCGATGAAATCAGTAACCATGCCAGTTTTCTCACCATGTTCGGCATTAGGGTTAGTTAGATCGAAGTCTGCTAGATCAATATCCCCTACATCATTAGCTACATCAACCACGTCCTGAACATAGCTGAGAGGATCATCAAATATTCCCATTCCTTTATTTCCTTGAGAACTAACTCTTTCTGAAGTTATTTCTATAAATCCGGATATAAATCCGGATAGTTTGCTCAGCAAATCGACACCTAAGATGTAGATACAAGCCCAAGCCAAGCAGATGATGTAGAGCACTCAATAAACTGAAATTTTATTATGGAGCATACTGACCAGCAAAATTATAAAGTTTAGGAAAATTTTAGTTTTTCTCAAGATTTCTCAACAAACGATGTAATTGGTTAGCAATATTACCTCTCGTTGAGTAACGCTAAAAACGCTTTAATGCTCTCTAGGTAATGATTCCACTGGCTACGCAACGGTTAGTGTCAGCTTTATATCTGCGTAATTCAAATGTCCTAACTGTTGTGGTGGTTGCTATAACCCTCTTCTGTGAGACTCCGAAAAATAGGGGTCAAACCCTGATTCTCTCGTTAGATGTCGTTGGCTGTAATGACGGAATTTCGTCAGAATTTCGGAAAGTGACAGAAGAGGGATAAAATTGCTTTGGTAAGAAATTGTTTGCGAGGGTTAATAGCTATAACAACTTAAGCCGCAGGGCGTCCCTATCCACAAGTTAGTCTCGCCAGAGTCGTCCATACCGATCGCGATCACATTCACCCGATTTGCCCCTAAGCCACTGTTGTGAACGTTGCATTCATTGGCTTTCCAGCCATTATCCTGACTTGTCAGGCGGAATAGCCCCAAATCTGTCCCAACCCACAAACTGCTGGCATTTCCATCCCATGCTAAGGCTGTAATCGTTCGAGTCTCAAGGTCGGGGACAGACTCCCAGTTGTCGAACTTGCCCACATATAACCCCTGAGTTGTCCCAACCCAGAGCAGTTCGGACTCATCTTTGGGAATTGCCAACAATGATCGCACAAAACCTTAGTCTGGATGGTGATTGGACTGATTTGTAGTGAATGCATTAGCAGAGGCGAAGTGGGGTGTCTACATGCAGAGTCAAGCGAAGTTTGCCCAAAGTCATCAACGCCGCTTCAGTCGCTGGTTACACAACAGTCGGATTCATGTACAACGGGTCTACAGTCCGTTAATTGTGGCGGCGTTGGCGCAATGGGGTGTGAGCAAAATAACCGTGATTGAAGACACGACGATGCTGTGGGATGAATATTGTCTGATTCGCTTCTCGATTCAGTATCGTGGACGCGCGATTCCCTTAGTCTGGCGGGTGTTGCACTACGGCAGTAGTAGTGTTCGCTCCATCGGTCTACCAACGGATGCTGAAACGGGCTGCACGATTAGTGCCCGTTGGTGTATCAGTGCGATTTCTAGCAGACCGTGGCGAGAGCCGATACGCAACTGATGCGCTACTTGCGCGACGAATTGCAGTGGCACTTTCGTATTCGCGTCAAAAGTAGTGTCTGGGTCTACCGCCCCGGTCGAGGTTGGAAGCAACTCAACCAGTATCATCTGGCAGGGGGAGAGAGTATTTTGCTGCAAGGCATCAGCTTGACCAAAATACGCCCGCTCTCCGACTTGAATCTCGCCCTCGGACGAGACCCACTTTCGCGGCAACTGTGGTTAGTCGTCACCGATGAACCTGCTTCAGTGCAAACGTTTCGCGAATACGGCGAACGGTTTCAAATTGAAGAGGAACTGCGGAAGCGAAAAATCCAATGGATTTTAACTGGAACGGTCTGAGATTCGCTCTGTTCCAGCTTTGTCTCGATTGTGTCTGGTGCTTGTGGTGACCACTCTGCTGTTGAGTGTGCAAGGACAGCAGGTGGTTGCAACGGGCAAACGGCGTTGGGTCGATGCCCACTGGAGTCGGGGCAATAGTTATTTTCGGATTGGTTGGAATTGGCTCAAGGGATGCTTGCACAAGGACTGGAAGCTGTTTCCCACAATTCTCTTGCAAGGTGGCGTTGATCCTGCGCCTGCAATCGCATCTAAGAAACAAGCCCAACAGCAATTCAAACGAGAGTTTACAATCAAATCTTATCGATTTGCTGCCTGAGATTTGTCAGTCAACCAGGTGGCGTGCTGTCAGAGCGGAGCGTCTCAACGGTATTTATCGCTATCTTCTGGCTCAATAGTTTCATCAGTCTGCCACGCTTCTGGCAACATCGGATTTACGTCAACATTGTCTAATTTCTTGACGTAAGACAACTGCGCTAGCACCGCGATCGCGCCCCTGACTTGCTCATCGCCTACAGCTAAATATTCTTCTAACACCTCTAGGCTGCGGTGCCCACTCACGGCTTGAATAATTCGCAGCGGCACCCCGCTATTGCTCATCATCGTCAACGCCGTTCTTCTAAATGAATGCGTACTGGCACCTTCTAGGTCGATGCGATTCATAGCTTCTCTTAAAATCCGTGAAGCGGAATCGGGGCGAATATGACCTCGCCCATGACGACCTGGAAACAGAAACCCTTGATGAGCGGGCGGGTTGTATTCGGTTAACAATTCCCTTAAGTCTTCACTAATAGGCACACATCTTGTTGCCAGCTTGCCTTTACTATTAGCTTTACGAATAATCAGAGACGGTCTGACTCGCCTAGATTTATCAAAGACATCTACCCGACGCAAAGTACAGGCTTCATTGATTCTTGCTGCCGTATACAAGCAAATCCCGAAGAGGCAGCGATGAGCAATAGTTTGCAGCCCCTCGTCAAAAAGTAACTGAATCTCGGCGGCTTCTAAACACCTGGCTTTGCCGTGACGATCTATTTTCAAGTGCACACCCCCCATGCCTATGAAATTTACCGTAGTAGGGGCGAAGCTCTCTCAGTTATCAAGAGCGATCGCTCTTGCCGGTTTCAACCCTTTCTTGGGTCTACAGGTTAGCTGCCACGACCTGACCAGCAACCCACTCATAGATGTTGTCTGTACCATCGTCGTCCAAGAATTGCTCAAATGTTAGCAGTTAATTAGTTGTGGTCATAGGAATTAACATGCCTTGCTTACTGCCATGCTAGCCCCTGGTGCCAGAAAATTCAGCATGGATAGGTGGGTGTAGTGCAGTCAGTCTATTGATGTCAGTCTACACTCTCTTTGCCGGTCTTCCTGTTTTGATCTTCGTGAGGCTCTCAATGACCTTCAGCAAAGCTTCATCAGGTAGATCGTTGAGAGCGTGAAGACCAGCGCGGATCACCTCACTTTTAGCCACGTTGACGGCTGAATTGAGGCATCGCTGTCTAATGGCTGAAATTAGTTCATAATCTTCACAGGGCAGGGTAAAGCTATCCCGAATTACTCGCTCCTTCTTGACTTGTTCCTCGCGGCTCTGAGCCTCTACTTGAGGAGTTACTTCCGACTTCCTGTTGGTTTCAACCCCATCCCCTAATAAAGACTCAGCTTTCTCAAACCGGCTCTTTACTGCTTCATCCTCTGCTTTGAGAGAAGCATTAAGAGCTAATTTCATATTTTTTTTGGTCATCGCCCCTCCTCTCATCGTCAGCGTACAGGAATCCTAAAAGCGTACAGGAATCCTAAAAAACTGAGTAAACGATATAAAAGTTATAAACAGTACAAACAGTACAAACACTATAAACTATATATACACTTTATAGTGTTTATGTATCCGGTTTTTGTGCAAGAATAGGAAAACTCAGTAAACAATATAAAAACTATAAACTATATATACAGTTTATTTCTTGAATCCCATGACGGCGAAAATCATTGCTGTAGTGAATCAAAAGGGTGGTTCAGGCAAAACTACTATTAGTATGCAGCTTGCCGGATCTCTAGCCCGACGGGAAAATAAAATTCTCGTGGTGGATGCAGATCCCCAAGGTACAGCAACTCGCTGGGCGGCTTCAGCCGAGGATGAAACTCCGTTCCCAGCATCTGTAGTCGGCTTGAGTGCTGCTAATGCCAAGGTTCACCGGGAGGTCAAAAAGTTCATCGATGATTATGACTGCATCATCATTGACTGTCCACCGGCGGCGGATTCTCCCGTTCCCCAGAGCGCCCTATTGATTGCTGACTTAGCGCTAGTGCCACTCATTCCCTCCCCACTAGATATGTGGGCAGCAGTCGGTATCCGCCAGGTCATCGTTAACGTGAGTATCATTAATGAGTCTCTACAGGCTCGGTTAGTGATGAATCAGTGCCAGCCCAATACGACTCTAGCTCAGGAAAGTTTAGAAGTTCTGCCGGAGTTTGGGATTGAATTGACCAAATCTTATCTAGGACATCGGCAAGTCTATCGGCAGTCAGCTGTCTTTGGGCAGACAGTACACAACTTTGGCAGTAAAGCTTCAGCGGCGATAGAAGAGATAGAAAGCTTAACTGATGAGGTCTTGGGTATTCTGCACGTTTGAGACAGGTTAGCCGGTTAGCCTAGACTCTTATAACTGGGTAGCGATAGTTAACAGAAGCTCAAATAATAGCTTAGGTTACACTCACCTGAATATGAGATGGCATCCGCTTTTTCGGAACGATAGCTCCCATTGTTATAAGCTAAAACTGAGGAAAGTGCGAGCGCACTTTCCTGGTAACGCAATGGGTTCAGCCATTTCTTTAAAAAATATTTTTAAATCCATCTGTCATGGTTATTTTGTCACTTTTTTAATAGCAGCATCTAGAATATCCACATCGGCGACAGGAATAGCAAAAGCGTAAGTATTTTTCAACAGTTGCCTCTTTGGGAGTTCTCCATGTTGCTGTTTGTAAGCATCTGACGAAAATAACTCTATGTGAATAATTTGATTGGCACTAATAGTTAACCCCAAATGTTTGGCTCTTTCCTTGATAAACCAATACTCGCGTTCTTGGGGAGGATTTGTTTCCTTTGTATTTGTATTAGAGCGGCGTTTTGTTGTGTTTAAACGTTCCTCCACGGATTTTATCTTGTCCGACAGGGAAATCACTGTAGAATGTAACTCGCTATTTATACCTTGATAAGCTACTAGGTAGTTGTCTAGGTATTCACGAACGCAAGCCTTAACTCGTTCCTCTAGGGGTTCATCCTTGCCTCCCGCTTCACCTTGGAAAGTATCAAGGTAGTCTAGCTCCCCATCTAGGTAGAGCGAAAGTAATCGGGTAAGGGTAGCTGTTGCTGTCGTGCCTTTCTCCTGACATCGGCGCATGAACCCTGTCCACAGATCCTGATCGCAGTTGAAGGATGCCAGTTTTTTGTTGCGCCCTGTATTACTCATTCTGAATAAAACCTAGTTGTCTTTTTAGTATAGGTATTACCTAGGTATTACCTAGAGATAGAAAACAAAGCTTTTTCAACAAAAAAGCTGAGCAAAAATTTCAAAAGTTTTAGTGACACCTCCTTAAATTGCAGTTACTATTGTAAAAAATAGAATTTTTAGAGTAGTAACTTTGTCTAGGCTAGATACTATCACAATTGAGCAGATTTCTGCTGGGCTTATCAAGGTAGCTCAGCAGCAAGGAAGGCTCTACCCCTACCCTCAAGACTTGCAATTAGGCTATAACGGCGTAATTTTGGCTTTCATGCTGGCAGGTACGCCAGAGCGTGCGCCCACCAGTGTTCCGGAGTTCTATACGGATTGGTGTGAGAAGCCTTTGGAGGAGTGGGGTTTGGAAATTGACCCTGAGCTGAACGGCAGCGATTCTTTACTTTTCTTTGGAGAGCCTACGGAAGTAACGATTGAGCTTGCAGAAGCGTTTGGTGGCAGCGTCATTTCCCAGGAACAATCTAGAATCGCCAACACACTGCTACAGCGGTGTCAGGCTCATTCAAGGGGGGCAGAAATCTACACGAAGTTTCGTCGATTTGTTGTTGAACATCCGGTGTTGTCTAACCAAGAACTGGTAGAGGCTAAAGGGTTGTTTGGACTGGGAGTTGGATTGGCTGATCTGCTTGGAGAATGCTACGAACCTGCCCCTAGCTGCTATGAATTTCAGGGAAATTTCTATGCCTGTCCGTATTGCCGCGCTTTGACATCGGTAGCTCATGAGGAGGTTATTGCCAATCCAAATTGCAATCGTTGTCCACCGGGGCGGCGACTCAAGCGCAAAATGAAGTTGCCCAGCGATTGTCTCAAACTGAGGCGTGGAATTGAACGCTTCTGGTTTTACCCAGGTAGGGCAGAAATTCGTCTCTATGAGAAGTTAATAGAGCTGGGGCTACAGGTTGAACTGTATCCTGCTTGCGATCGGTACGACCTGAGAGTAACCTTCCCCGATGGCGAGATTTGGGCACTCGATCTGAAAGACTACTCAAATCCCTATCTCCTAGTAAAGCGTCTAGGCGATGAACCAATCCCTGACAATCCACCGTGGAATGTCGGATACATCGTGGTTCCTGTCGAGCGGAAAAAAGAGCGTCCAGCCTATCTCAAAGAACTTAAGTCCAGATGGCGTTGGCAAACAGTACGTCCCATCTTTGACGATGCAATATTTGCTCTAGCCAAGAAGAAAGCTGGAACACAGCCCGGTCAAAGGAGGCAAACATGAAGGAAACCCGATCTTGGCGCTCAGCAGCAACACAATCGCTGCAAAAACAAGCCAGCTTACCGAAAGACCAGATTGAAGCCTTACTCGATGTCGAGCTTGGTTTATTTGCCATCGAAAAGTTGGGGCTACAGTCTGAACTCGATTCAGCAATCACGTTGTGGGTATTGATTTCTAACCGCTTCTATTTATTTCCACACCTACAATCTGTGGCAGACACCGCAGAGGCAAAGCGGACATTATTTAATTTGCGCCAACTTCTACACTATTTAACAAATCAGGATGTTGTAGAACAGTCAGTTAAAACCTACCGACAAATCCCTTCAAAGTACCGAGCCTACGAAATTGATGATGCGTATCGGTTCTCTCGTAAACCTATGCCCGCAATTTGGGGCAATCGCTTTGAGTGCTTTGAGGATTTGCTTAGCAACAAACTCAAGTACCGCAATCGAAGCATTAAATTAGCTGAACCTAGCAAGGAATATCGCTTTAAGTCTGAAGAAACCACCTACAGCGTCAGAATTCCAGAGACTTTTCCGACCTATCCAGGTAAGGTCATATCTCTGCATCATGAGAACACCAAACCCATCACGATTACAAGAGCGGAGATGGAAGCAGCAGCCCAGCTTTTAGATGACCGCTGTGGTAACAACTATTTAAAACGTTTCCAAAACATTATCCTTGAACATTTTCAGGGCATGGGGTTTGCTGCTGACGATACCCTAGTGTTCGATGGTGTCAAACACATGGTGGGGTTGCTGAACGCAGGAAAGTCAACGCTCATAGACATCTTGGTGATTGCTCTTGCCCAAAAAAGACATCGAACTGGGGTCGTTTTTAATGAAGTTGTGACTTGTATTAGAATGGCTAACTTGCTTAAAAAAGCGGGGTTACGAGTATCAGTAGTGATGGGTCAGCGCAATCGCAAATTACATCTTGAGAACTGGCATAGCGTAGATGGAGAAATGGATGGATTCACTCACCTGTCTACAGCCTGTCCGTTAAGCCCTCACATCCAACCCTCAATCCCATCATCACCTCCGTGCTTTGAACTGCGAGAACGGAAAGAGGAAGAAGAGAACGGTAAAAACGGAGGGGGCTTAAGAGTATGTCCGCTGATTGGGCAATGTCCCAGACATCGGGATACAAACGAACTGGCAAATGCGGATGTCATTTTAACAACTGTAGCTGCGGCAATTTTTACTCGTCCATCGCCGCACGTTAGTCCCCAGTCAATTACCTACTATGAGTTAATGTATCGCACTTGTAGTGTGGTTTTCTTCGATGAATGCGATAAGATTCAAGCCAACTTAGATTCAACGTTTCTACCTGCAATTAAACTCATTGAGAGAGGCAGTAATGGGTTTCTTGACCAAGTTGTAACTTGGACGCGCTCTCAGAAGCTTCGCAACTCTAGAAACGATCTGCGGCAAGTCACCTTTGGACAATTTAATCACGCGCTCCAAAATTCCGATGCCCTTGTTGATAACATTTACACTCAACTCCAAATCTCACCAAATGAGATTGAATGGCTAGCGGAGCAGTTTTTTACCTGTTCATCGTTAGCTCGGAATTTTGTTTTGGACATCGCCAAATCGGAGGGCATCGACACCAAAGCAAATACATTCATCCTCGACAAAAATCCGATTTACCAGGAGTTATCAGAGTTTCTGTTGGGTGATTGGAAAAGCTCCTGGCTAGCTGAATATGCCATGCGTCTTTCTAACGAAAACTATCAAGAGCAGCAAGACACAATTACCAAACTGGAAAAAGACCTAACGAATAGAGGGTGGATCAAGTCAATTAGCGATCGCCGGGAGTTTAGCTGCCGGTTTGCATTGTTTCTCAAGTTAGTACTCTTCGTGTCCTTTTTTCAACAGGCGATCAAAACAGCCTACGGACTGAGTGACCATGTTGAGGGAGCGGATGAAATCGTTTTCTTTAATCGTATTCCACGGGATTTTTATGGATTGATTCCTGGACTGGCATCGGGATTGGTATGTGGGTTCAAACTGGAACAACGGGATAACCAACTAACCCTTTGGTACTTCCAAGCTTTAGGCCAAGGGCGTTGGTTATTGGAGAATTTCTCCCATGTTTTTGCAGATGAAGGGATTCAGGGCGCACACGCACTACTACTGAGTGGTACAAGTTGGGCAGGACAAAGCCCCACATATCATGTGGATCTCCCAGTTGACTACTTACTACGTCCCAAAGATCAGGTGGCGATCGCAGCCATTGCTCAAAGTAAGTTTCAATTCTCACCATGTTACTGGCCAGATGGAAAACCTGTGCGCGTTTCCGGAGTTTCTTTGAAAGAAGACTCCCTTTTACAGATTGTGCGCTCCTTCCTGCAACAGACAGACGTGCTACAGCGTGACTTTGATGCCTTGCCAGAAGGTCGTAAGCGTTTAATCTGGTATGTCAACAGTTATGAACAAGTTGAGTTTGTTCATAAGGCAATTTTAGATATTGACACCAGCAAAGAATGGAGTAGCCGAATCGCTGCGTTAACAGGGCGTTCACCTCTAGAGGAAATTGACGAATCTCTGATTTCTCGTGGAAATATTGAGAACTTTGCCAAAACTAACCGAGCAATTCTCATTGCGCCCATCGCCGCAATCGGACGCGGTAAGAATATTTTGAATAACGAGGGACTGAGTGCTTTTGGCGGTGCCTACTTCTTGGTTCGTCCGCATCCAGCTCCGGACGATCTGGAGTACAAGTTTCGCTTAGCATTGTGCAAAGAGCGGCGAGCCATCTTAGAAGATCGTCCGGGCAAACTTTTAGAGGCATGTGAATCTTGGCGAACTGATGGCTATCGCATCTTTCTCAAAAGTCTGGACACCGTTTTGCGATATTCCGACAAAAATCTTCCCAAGGATGTCCGAGAAGGATTGATTTGGAGCCAGATGGTGTTGACTTGGCAGGCGATCGCTCGAACTATTCGCGGTAGCCAACCTACTTTGATCCGATTTATTGATGCAGCTTGGGCACCCAACCTTGCTGAGAAGAGACCAGAAACAGAGCAGGACTCACTCCTTAAAGGTTTTGAATACGTCCTTCGCCCTTACTTCGCCAAAACGCGGACAGCATTTGACGCGCGTGAAATTGCGCTAGTACGGTCTCTGTATGAACCTTTCTATCGTGCATTGGAGAAAATTGATGGCATATAACTCAATCCAGTTGTTTGCTCTAAATGTTCCGACTCAAATCTCAATTCCATTCGATTTGTATGCCCTCGAAGTTCCTGAGCATTGGAAGAAGGTATTTAATAAATTACAGCAACGCAAGTTGGGCAAGAACTACGTCCTGCCCCCTGTAAAGTGCCTTAACCAAGCACTTCAGCTTCTAATTGAGGATGTTTTATTTCCATCACCCGATGCATTTCAGCTAAAACCAACTAAATGGCTTTACTCTAAAACCGATCAAATCTCTACGAAGTACATTGCATCTATTGTCAGAATTTGGTTAAATGTCTCATTTGAAAACTCACAATGCTTAACAGATGAAGACATTGAGCAAATTCATGCTTTGACTGGTTCTGACCTGAAGTTTGTACCAGTCACCCTGCCAGATCAAGTTTGGCAAGTCAAAGATGGAGAATTAATCATTGACCCGCTGTACTACCACTTGATTCCTTACCTGTTTTCCAGTGCGATCGCTGCTGAGCCATTAGCATTGGTCGATCCTCGCACTGGTGAGACATTTCGGAAAGTTCCTTTTCAAGAGAGTATCTTGGATGGTTCCAGTGCAAAGGAAGTGGTCAGTTGGCTGCCTGAGATAGAGGTAGGAGAGAGAAAGAAAAAAGACAGCAAGAAAAAAGAAAAAACCATCCACCACTACTCCTACCTCATAACGTTTGCGCTTCATTACCATCCAGATGGCACTCCATACCTGACGTGTGAATACGGCGTTCGGCGCTGGGTGAGTTGGGAACTAGGTTATTTGAAGTCTGGGGTCACTGTTTGTGTCAAGCCAACTGGCTCGACTCGGTTTGCACCTTGTAAATTGAAATATCTTGGCAAAGACAAAGGCGTAGATTTTGAGGGAAATCTGGCTCGACTGCTTAGGGAATTGAATTTCAAAGATCAATTTGCTGCCCAGGAGGTAATTCAATCTCCATACAAGAATAGTGAATTTGCTTGGGCAACGGTTTACAGTAATAGGATGTCAAAGTCGCACAATGCAGGTGCTGGCTTATTTCCAACTGATATTGAGATCGTTCACCAAGCTTGTCTAAAACGAGTACAGACGTTGCTTGGCAATGGGTTCTCTCCTATAGAAACTTATGTGCGGTGCGATAATACAAAGGCTCTGACTAAAGCGGGTTCTGAATATCGAAAAGTCGAAGAATTTTTCAAGTTGCACTTTGCAGCGGAACCTCAGGCATCACCCTTCACCATCCCACCCAATGTTCGGCTGATACTTCTAGCTCAGGACACACCAACTGAAAAACTAATCCAGCCACTTGCCAGGAAATACGGGATAACCGATGTTGTCGTGGAAAGTCTGGGAGCATTAGGTGCAGAGCTATCAGGACAGCAGTGGAAATCTGAGTGTAGCAAGAGAATTCGCGACTTTAAAAACACACTTTCACCATCGCCACCTGGTACAAAGACGATCGTCTTGATTGAAATTCTGCCTAAAGAGCAATTCTGGCAAGATGCAAGAAAAGATCCTAAACCTTGTTTTCGTCCAGCTCTAGCAATGCTAGGTTGCGTCACCGATCACTTTGAACCGAAAGACGAAGACGATACAGAGGATTTCCTGACTACGGAAGCATTACAAGCCGAACTAGAGCGAGTCGAAGCAGAAAGACAAACTGCTAAGGAGGAAGGAAAATCATACAAAATGAAGTCTTTGCAAAGTGATTTTGCACGACGGGTGGAAACCTCGCTGGTTAGTGCATTGGCAATGGCTGGGGCTTACGTTTATCCGACATTTGAAGCAAAGAATTTCCCGTTAGATGTCGCCAGTGTGGGTGTATACGTCATTCCTTTCTACACGGGTGACAACATTAAGTACCTTCCTGTAGCAGTTCGTATGGACAAAACAGGTGTAACTGCCAAAGCCTACGGTTGTAATGACTGGCTAGATTTCTTTGACTTCCAAGTGAAAATGGCATCTGAAGCAAGCGCCTTTTCTCCCATTAATTTCAATCGGAATGAGATTCAAAATTGGGTATTCAATAATCTTTTTCAGGAGACAAAACAACCTACACTGTATTGCTTTGACGCAGAAAATCTCCGGAAGCGCGGTTTGTTATTCCTTCAAAAAAAGCATTGGCGTAAGCACACCCTCGCTTTTTGTGTGGAGCAGGGTATCGAGTTTATATCAACCTCAAAATATCCTAATGTTCGTGTAGCGTGTGTTCTCACACCTAGCACATCGGAAGTTCCTGTCTACCGAGCCTGTAACGATGAAGGCAATCTAGAAGGACATACAAAGGGCGTGTTTCATCCATCCTCTCAAGATCCTAATGGTGGCTACTACTATTTAAGCAATCAGCGTCCAGATTCTCGTAGCGATGGGATTCTCAACAAAAGCAAGTTAATTTCACTGGTGGCAACGAAAGGAGAAAATGCTGGAGGGCTAAAAAAGACGCAGCCGTCTGCTCAAGGCTATAACCCACGTGGCATTCTTTTGAGTTTGACTCTCCAAGAGAGCGATCGCTTTAGCGACTGGGCAAGCTTTCTTCAGTGCCAACGGCTCTATGGGTTGATTCAGTACCTTGGAGCTACAACGCTACCAGCGCCCCTTCACCTAGCATCTCAGCTAGAGGCATACCGTCCCATTCAAGCTATCCGTGAGCCATGAGTGTAACCTTCTTATTTAACCTCTTGCAAAAATCATTAATTTTTTGATGGGGCTTGGTAAAGGGGAACAAGAAGGAAAGCAATTTTTTTCTTGGGAGATGGACAGAACACGAGCCAACGAAGTAAATAAATATACCCATACCTTTCTTGTCGAAACATTGCTGAAAAGAACCCTTTTCGGCAGTGTTTCGTTCGCATAGGCTCAACAGCATCTATCTTTGAGATATACCTTGGACTTTGGCACAACAGCCATTTTCTTGGAGTTTAAACTAACGCGCTCCACTCAGCGTCCCTGAGTGGAGCGCAAGCCTATCAACACAACTTTCCGGGGATGACAGCAACGGCAAATTGGCTCAGCAGCTCTGAGTTAATAACAGCAGCCAGTGTGATCGCTCAAACCGCTCTGCGTTTATTTTAGATAGTCCAATAACACTTCCCTATTCACCGTGCGATCGCTCAAGGTGAGTAAAGTTGCTGTGCAAAATGCGGCGGCACGCTATAACCAAGAAGCGAACCCGCCACATTGATTGGTTCGGGTAAGTAATATCCCTCTTCTGTCACTTTCCGGGAAAGCAAGTAGTAAATCAGTTAAATTATCCAGAAGCTAAACCGGGTTTAAATTGATTCATTGCAGCAATTAAATGATTAAATCCCAGCAATAACTTAGAATTGGGTAAAATATCTAGCCAGGGATAAATCAACCAAAATAGTAAAAGTGGTTGGATAATTAGACGTAGATTATTTAAAGTATTCTTCCATCCGCATTGATGATTCCATTGTTGATGACTAGAAAAATTAATATTCCGATTTTCTTGTACCTTAGTCTCAATTTGACGAGATTGTTTTAATCTTAAAAATGCTGGAGAGTTTAAGCTAATCATTGTATAAACACAAAAAATAATTTCCCACCACCTCTCAATATGTAGGAAATTCGTGAACCGATAATCTGTCCAACCTAGTTCCTGTTTACACTGTCGGAAACCATATTCTACCCAGGTTCTTAATCCATATAAGTCACCTAAAGTTTTCTTGAGATTACCTTGAAGATTTGTCATTACGAAAGAAGTAGAATTCTCCGGCATAGTTTCTGGGTCAGTTGTTATCTCCCAGTAAGTTATGGCTCTTTTTTTTCCATAAATTATTTCTCGGATATATCTAGTTTCTGATTTTTGATTGTTAAATGTCCGGGAAATTTACACCACTTATTTGCTCTAACGCTTTGACCGGGTGCCAGCCAGACTCCATGATTACTTCTAATTGATACAACGTAAGCTAAGTTATATTCAGCTATCTTTTCAATAAATTGGCTGCTTTCACCATATAAACTATCAGCCAATACTAATTCAATATTAAACCCTGCTTCAATTAATTCCGTAATGATTTCTGACGCTAACTCTATCTTTGTTTTATACTTAAGTAGCTAGGATGATTTAAACCTAAAACGCTCCAACGTATACCCACCTTGTTCACTTCGTGATTCCATGCCCTCCATCACAGCCAGGGCTAAATCATATTCATTGTCAAACATGCGTCCTGAAATTTCATGAACTTTGAGTTGATGCCACTGTCCTTCAATCGGGTTCATCTCGGAGCAATAAGCAGGCAAAAAGAAAATGAATAATCCTTGCGCTTGCCACCGTGCCCACTGCTCACGAACCACTTTACTGGTGTGAATCGGTCCATTGTCTTGAACGATAACCGTGAGCCGTCCCGTTTGTTCGAGTGTTTGGGCCGCTCTCGCTGCAATCCAATCCATCACACTGATGTAACTTGCACTCTTAAAGCCCCCTTGCACCAGTGCATACTCGAAGTATTCATCCGGGTGCCAAAGACCCAAAATGCTAATTCGACTTCCGTAGCGTTGCTGGGTCTGCTCCAGGCATTTCTGTTCCCCGATGCGACTGTAGCTGTAGCCCACTGGACTCCATAGGCAAAAGCCCGACTCATCCAGATACTTCAGCTCGATGTGTTGGTCTTGTGCGGCTTGCTGCAACAGTTCTAAGTCTGCTTGCTTTAATTGCTTCTTACGCAAGTCCTGCTTGTTTCGCTGGCTATGACGGGTGCGTTTCCAGCCCAAGCCCTTTTTTTCATC